>JARYLI010000012.1:2104-51189 GCA_029907715.1 Methanothrix sp. | reverse complement strand
GTTCAGCAAAGATAACGCCAGAGCAAAACTCAAACGACACTACAATATGATTAAAAATTAATGTTACTGAGCACTAGAACTGATTTAACCTCTTCTGGTATGAGCCGGATAGTAGCAATAGCCCGCCTCGTTTCCTCTGGACTATTATCATATTTATCCCACACACATTTCTGATCATAATACGCGATTTCATTTTTTGTAATAGCAGCCATGAATTTTCTCCCGGTTCAACTGCTTTTAATCTCTCATCTTCAGATCGATATAAAGTATACGCTCTTATGTGTTTGGCAACTGCCGAGCAGACCCGGAATCAGTAGCGAAAGATCTTTCTAGCAGCTCGATCGGTAAGGTGGTTGTAAAGCTGCGCGGAGGATGTATTAAGATGATCCGTGGTCCACAGGGTGTGCAGGCTTTGGGCTTTCATCAGCTCACAACTGTGAGGAGCGCGCGGTGGATGCACGCCGCCTCTGCCATCATCCGCCGCGATGGCTCTCTCCCGCACGGCTCACCCGCGCGCACGGGGGTGCGCATGCGCCTCCAGGGGCTCGCGTTCCAGGCGATCGAGCATGCGCGCGGCGGGGGCGAGGAGGTCGTGATGGTCGCGGGGAGGAGAGGGTGATGGCAGGAGAGGAGTGGCCGAAGGTGGCGAGAATTCAGTTACACTTACCCAGCAAAAAATGCATCTTTCTCTCACCAGGTTATCTTTTATTCTTCCTCATGTTGTTTGTGCCAACAACCTATAAATTATTAAAATTGATATTATTATTAATAATATTTTTATCAATTATTATTATCACATTACATCGTGGCAGGCTTCCTCTTCATTATAACGTGTTAATATGGACGCTATTTGTAGTCTCTATAGGTCTTATATTTATAATTTTAGGATTATTTAATGGGGCCCCAGGAGCATTGCGTGTTGCGACAGTATATGTTTTTTGGCCGATGCTGTTTACTCTGCTTGCATCATATGCTTCTAATAATAGGGTAATCCGAGATCTGATCAGGATACTGATCATTGCCGTATTTGCTATCAGCCTCTACAATTTAAGCTACATCCTTTTTGCGGCAGGTTGGCTACCAGAGGCCTTTTACATTTCAATTGACCAAGGTCAAGCGATCGGTTTTTATGAGGGATATATAGAGTATAATCTATATAATATATCTTCCCTGGTGTTCCTTATTCCGTTCCTAATTGCAGCACTATTAATTTGGCCGAAGGATGCGACGCCGATCCCTCGACCTTGGATCTTTGCCGCATTGATTGTTGGGTTGGTCGTTTCATTCCTTAGTGCACGTAGAGCGCTAATTCTTATAATTTTCATGTCTCCAATCATTTCACTATTGTTCTGTTCCTTTTTGCCGCAGAGCATAAGGCGAACTACTCGGACACAGATAATGCGCGCTTTTATTATTGTGGTGATTTTATTAGTGGTTTTCATTGCATGGCTTCAGTACATCCACAATATCTCATTGATGCTAATAATAGAGTCGATTTTTAGCACAGAAGATATAAGCAACTCCATACGGAAAGAGCAATTCTTCGCCCTGCTAGATGCCTGGGCAAGGTCTCCCCTATTAGGCGCTGGTCTGGGGGCATCGGTGCCGGGTTGCATACGAAGCGAAGAAATGCCCTGGGCTTATGAATTATCGTATATGGCACTGCTGTTTCAAACCGGTCTGTTGGGATTCTTCGCATATGCCATGGCCGTTGCTTGGATCTTTTATATGGGATTAGCGATTATACGTTCAGGTGACACGATCGGACTGTGGATGTTGCCTACGCTAGTGGGAATGAGCTGTTTCTTGATTGCCAATGCAACGAATCCGTATCTCGCAAAATTCGACTATATGTGGGTGATCTTCCTCCCGATCGCTTTTATAAACTTTTGGCTGCTGAATCGCAACGAGTGGCATAAAGGCCAGCTCTCCAAAAGGAGGCGTGAAGCCCAATGATACCATCGCTCGATATAATAATCGTCAATTGGAACTCGGGAAAACAGCTGCATCAATGCATTGAGAGCATCATGGGTGCATCCAAAGATGGCTTTAGGCTCTCCAACGTCTGCATCGTCGATAATGGATCCCATGATGGCTCCATGAATGGTATAGGCAATTTCGATTTACCGATCCGGATTATTCGTAACGAAGATAACAAAGGTTTTGCTACTGCCTGCAACCAGGGTGCCAGATCCAGTCAAAGCGATTATCTACTCTTCTTGAACCCCGACGTAAAACTTCTTGAGGGTTCTCTGATAAAACCTCTTGACTTCATGGAGCGACTAGATAGCCAAATGGTCGGCATCGTTGGCATCCAGCTCTTGAATGAATCTGGAGATGTCGCACGGACATGCGCTCGGTTTCCTACGCCCGCCAGTTTCTGTTTTCTTTCTCTTGGGCTGAGCAAGCTGTTCCCAAAGATGTTCCCAGACCATTTCATGAAAGAATGGGATCACAAAGAAAGCCGGGAGGTAGATCAGGTCATGGGTGCCTTCTTATTGATACGTAGATCATTATTTCAACGCTTAGGCGGATTTGACGAGCGCTTCTTCGTCTACTATGAGGATCTAGACCTCTCCTACCGCGCCTGGAAGTCTGGATGGAAAAGCTTATACCTTGCAGATGCTCAGGCATACCATAAAGGTGGTGGAACGAGCAGGCAGGTAAAGGACCGGAGACTATTCTACAGTCTAAGAAGCAGGATTCTCTACAGCTATAAACACTTTGGGTGGGGATCAGCTACAGTGGTGACACTCATGACGCTGCTTGTCGAGCCATTTACGCGTTTGGTCTGGGCAGTTGCCAGACTATCGGTTACAGAAATGGCGAATACTCTTAAAGGATATATCCTGCTATGGAGAGAAGCTCCAAAGATTTTTAAATATGTATGGGGGCTGGGCAAGTATGAAGGTGCTCCTGCTGAGTCGCTATAGCTACCTAGGCGCCAGCAGTCGTGTTCGATGCTACCAATACATTCCGTATCTCAGGAATCAGGGTTTTGATGTCACAGTCGCTCCGCTACTTGATGATAATTACATCAAAGACCTTTATGCTGGCAAAAGAAAGCGCATCAGCTTGGTTATATCTTCATACATTCAGCGGATTCGTTCTCTTCTCGATGCTCGAAGCTATGACCTGCTATGGATCGAAAAGGAGCTATTTCCCTGGCTGCCAGCCTGGGCAGAAGGCATGCTCACTCGACTGAAAATTCCCTATATAGTTGAATATGATGATGCAGTCTTTCACAGATATGATCTTAACTCAAATCGAGCAGTTCGCCACCTGCTTGGTCATAAAATAGATGCGGTTATGCGACAAGCCGCCGTGGTAATAGCTGGTAATGAGTACATCGCAAAGCGAGCAAGAATTTCTGGAGCAAGGAGGGTAGAGATCCTACCAACTGTGATCGATTTAGAGCAATATTCTCCAGGGCCCATTAACAGGAACAAGATTTTTACGATCGGATGGATCGGCACCCCTGTGACTGCTAGATATCTTCATGTTGCTGGTTCTGCACTTACTGATGTGTGTCAGAATAACCTAGCGCGTGTGCTTTTGGTGGGATCTGGTCATATCGCTCTTGATGGTGTGCCTGTAGAGGTCCGTCCATGGTCGAAAGAAACTGAGGTTGAGGCTATTCACAGCTTTGACGTAGGGATCATGCCTCTGCTGGATTCCCCATGGGAGCGTGGCAAGTGTGGATACAAGCTGATTCAGTACATGGCATGCGGCAGGCCTGTGGTAGCATCTCCTGTTGGTGTAAATAATCAAATTGTCGAAGATGGAGTTAATGGTTTCCTTGCATCTACCAAAGAGGAGTGGGTGCGTGCATTGAACGCCCTGATAGATGATCACGACTTAAGAGTGCGCATGGGTATCGCCGGTCGCAAAAAAGTTGAGACACATTACTGTTTACAGGTTACGGCTCCCCGCCTGGCTGAGATACTACACTCTGTCTGCGAGTAGCACCATCTAAATGTATGAATGTGGAAACGAAATGCACCTACAGGTCATGAAAAAGATAACCATAAAGGTAGTGTTGGAGGGCATGTTTGTACTGTTGTATGGCCAGCCAATCGTCGCCATCGACGTCGGCGGCAACCGCGAGGTCGTCCGTGATGGCGAGACAGGTTTCCTGGTGCCCCCCAAGGCGCCAGTGGCTCTGGCAGACGCGATGCTGCGCTTGATGTCACTTCCCGAGGAGGAGCGCAGGCGCATGGGCGAGGCAGGTCGCAGGTACATCGAGGCAAACTACTCGCTGGACCGGGTGGTGGAGATGTGGGAGGAGCTCTACAGGGAGCTTCTGAGCAGGAAAGGGATCTGAGAGCATGCCCAAAAAGCTTCGCATCTGCCTCATCGGCAACCAGGCCTTCTCGCTCGTGAACTTCCGCGGCCCGCTGATCGCTGATATGGTGGCAGCAGGCCACAGGGTCATGGCCCTGGCGCCAGACTATGATGAAAGCACGCGATCAGCCGTCAGAGCACTGGGCGCAGAGCCGGTGAGCTTCTCGCTATCGAGAACGGGCATGAACCCGCTGAGTGATCTACTCGACATGCTGCGCCTGGCATTCCTTCTTCGCAGGTTGAAGCCTGATCTGACGCTGGGCTATGCCATAAAGCCCGTGATCTACGGGACGATTGCTGCATGGCTTGCAGGGGTGCCGCGGAGGTTTGCGATGATCGAGGGCCTCGGCTACGTCTTCACCCCACCGGAGGGCAGAGAGCCGCTGAAGCGCAGGGTGCTAAGACACGTAGTCGAGCAGCTCTACAGAGCAGCGCTGAGCCGTGCTGCCAGGGTGATCTTCCTGAATAGAGATGACGTTCAGGAGTTCCTCAGCCGCGGGCTGGTCTCCTCTGATAAGGCGTTCCTCCTCGGCGGCATCGGTGTCGATCTTGATGAATGGAAACCAGCACCTCCTGTAAAGCATCCCGTTACATTCCTCCTCGCAGCCCGCCTCCTTCGGGAGAAGGGCATCGTCGAGTACGCGGAGGCCGCAAGGCTTGTCAGGTCCAGGTACCCTGATACGCGTTTCATCTTGCTCGGCGGCCTCGACACAAACCCGGGCGGCCTCAGGAGGGACGAGATCGAGGCCTGGGTCTCAGAGGGCATCCTGGAGTGGCCCGGCCACGTCCCCGATGTGCGTCCATGGCTCGCACAGGCGAGCGTCTTCGTTCTGCCATCCTACTACAGAGAGGGCGTGCCCCGCAGCACCCAGGAGGCGATGGCGATGGCCCGGCCTGTGATCACGACGGACGCTCCTGGCTGCCGCGAGACCGTGTTCGAGGGCAAAAACGGATTCCTGGTGCCTCCCCGCGACGTCGGAGCGCTCGCTGAGGCGATGGAGCGTTTCGTTCTTGAGCCTGAGCTGATCGGGCGGATGGGAGAGGCGAGCCGTCGAATCGCTGAGGAGCGTTTCGATGTGCGGATCATAAACAAAAGAATGATGGAGGCGATGGGTCTCGGATGAACGAATCAGCAGCGATCCATGAAGTTCCTCAGATACCACTCGTTCGCCCTCATCAGATCTTTTGGAGTTCCGACATCGATGTGGATCCCATCGATCTTTCTGTATAAGATACTTCTCCCACGATCGATCATGACCTTCACGGCGTCCGTGAGCTGGATCTCACCCCTGTACCCCGGCTCCGTCTCCCGTATCGCATCGAAGATATCGGGGGAGAATACGTACATCCCGATGGCTCCGAGATTGCTGAACGCCCTCTCGGGCGATGGCTTCTCCACGATGTCGACGATACTGTCGCCCTCAGGCTTGATGATGCCGTGTCTCGTGACGTCCTCGACCTCCGCGACGCCCAGGGTTGCATCCGCCCTTCTCTCAAGATGATATGAGATCAGCTCGCTCAGAAACGATTTCGGGTGGAAGAAGTTGTCGCCGAGCACGACCGCGAAGCTCTCGTCGATGACGTGCTCAGCAGCGAGAACCGCGTCCCCTAACCCCCTCCGCTCGTCCTGCATGACGTAGACGAGATTCACGCCGAACCGCCTGCCTGATCCCAGGTAATCGCAGAGCCCATGCTTGTGCGGGCTGCATACTATCGCTATATCCTCTATTCCAGAAAGCCTCATCGCTTCAACGACATGCTCTATGACAGCCTTTTCTCCCACCGGCAGAAGCTCCTTCGCTATCGCATTCGTGAACGGCCCGAGGCGCGTGCCGGAGCCTGCCGCAGGTATGACTCCAAGTTTCACCATCCTCCTCTCTCCATCCGCAGGATCAGCTGACGCCGAGCTCCCTCAGCGCCCTCTTGATCTCAGCGATCTCCTCCTCGATCCTGGCGAACCTCTGCTCCATGTGCTCCTTGAGATCAGATCTCACACCGCGGAGCTCCTCGATCGTCTCCTCCTGCCTCTCAAGCATCATGTCCTGTTTTTCGATCATCACGTCCTGTTTTTGCAGCATCTGATCCTGCTTCTTCAGCATCTCCCTTCCGATTGCGACGCTCTTCTCACCCAGCTCCACACTTCTGTAAAGCAGCGCTACTGCTGTATCGATCCTCTCGAGGAGCTCCTCGGTCCACTTCCCGTATATGATCCTGAAGTACTCGAACTCCCCTGTCGCATCCTCCCATCTCACAGAGAGCGATCTCACATTGATTGGGTACCTCTGAATCCGGATGGCCTCGATGAACCTCTTCAGATCCCCCTCTTCGCCCTCGGCCACTATCTCCACATCATACGGCTTGATGTTCTTAACATAGCCTGAGATGCCAAGATCTCGGGCTGCCCTGAGGACAGCATCCCGGTAGCCGACACGCTGCACATCACCCGAGGCAATCACAACAGCTCTGCGCATACAAAACGAGGATCTCCTTCAATCTATAAATAAGTTCGAGTTCTCTTGGCTCCTGGTTCGGCAGCTGCAGCATGATTCGAGATGCTCCCTTCTAACATCTCTCACCCGCGTGACTGAGAGGCGCTCGCAGATGCTGTGTAGAATTTCGCTCTTGAGCCTGAGCTGATCGAGGATGGGGGAAGCAAAGCCGCAGAAATGCTGAGGAACGGTTCGATGTGCGGATCATAAAAAATATGATGGGGCTTCCTGGCTTCGACCGTCGGGGCCATCCGACGAAGTCGAAGGTTTAATGGATCTTGTTATGCATCTGCTGGCCCACAGAGACTCTTTTATAGGTTGAGTTCGCTAAGAATTTGAATGCGGAATTATAGAGTATGAAGAAACGGAGGTTGAGGCGATGGAGACTACGATGCGTGTGCGAGAGATCATGAGCCGCCCGGTGCTGACAGTCGACGCAGATATGGACGTGCTGGATGCTGCAGGCAGGATGATCTCTGCCAATGTTGGCAGCCTGATAGTGGTTCGGGAGGGAAAACCCATTGGAATCATAACCGAGCGAGATCTCGTGAAGAAAGTAGTCGCCAGAGCTGAGGATCCCAGAAAGGTGCGGGTGGGGGATGTCATGAACTCCCCGCTGATAAAGATCCACCCGGATGCAAGCCTCCGTGATGCTGCCGAGCTCATGCTTAAATCCGGCGTGAAGCGGCTTCCGGTCATCTCCGACGATGGCAGACTGGTGGGGATAATCACCGACACAGATCTCGTCTCCGGTGCATCTCTCGGGCTGAACGACATTCTGGCGGATCTCATAGAGATGCACAGGGAGAGCGTGCACTTCCAGGAGCCAAGCGAGATGGTCAGAGGGATATGCGAGCGCTGCGGTCAGCTTTCAGACTCTCTGGTCTCTGTTGATGGGGAGATGCTCTGTTGGAGCTGTCGGGATATCAGCAGATGATATTCTCTGCTTCGGATTATTGTCAGGCATTCTGGATGGGGAGCAACAATGAAAGTAGCTGATATTATGTCCAGGGATCCACTTTATGTGGAGAAGACAGATTTTGCGACCAGGGCGCGCCAGCTCATAAGGGATAACCATGTGCGCGGACTTCCCGTCATAGACCCAGAGGGTCGCGTCATCGGCATCGTGACAAACCAGGATATGCTCAGGATAACCTCCACAAGGTCGAACGTCACTGTGGCGGGATTCACTGTCAGCGTGCCTCTCATCACCGAGGAGATGGATATGATGGACGCGGCCAGGCTGATGTTCCAGGAGAAGGTGACGCTTCTCCCGGTCGTGGACTCGCCTTCCAGCAGGATGCTCAGGGGTGTTGTGAGCCTTCTGGACATATTCAAACACCTCGACCTCAGCAGGATTCCGGATAAGCCGGTCGATGCCATCATGTCCAGAGATGTGATCACCGCCAGGCCCGACGACCCGATATCGAAGGTATGGGACAGGATGCTTGAAGAGGACATTACGGGTCTCCCGGTGGTGAATGAGTCCGGGAGGCCCATCGGGATCATCACCAGGTTTGATATACTGAAAAGGGGGTGGGCCAGGCTGGGCAAGGAGGACATGTACAGGTCTAAGGACACCGCCAAGATCAGGGTGGAGAAGCTGATGAGCACTCCTCTGTACAGCATCAAGAGAGACGCCCCGCTCAGGCAGGCGGTGGAGGTGATGCTGAAGCACGACATCGGACGCATCTCTGTGGTGGAGAATGATGTGCTGGTAGGTATAGTCGATAGGTATGATCTTATTAAAGCGGTCCTTGGTGATGTTTGAATGAAGAGAGTTGATCACAGGATTGGGGATCAGAGGGTCGAGGGGATACCAGTCCCTCCGGGCAGCATGGACAGAGGACCGGTTGAGTTCGATTCGAGGGTGGCGAGACGCCAGGGGGATATTCTGAGCATAGCGAGCACAGAGGTTGTCACTGCCCCACCCACGACAACGATAATCGGCGCGATCAAGATAATGAACAGCTACGGCTTCAGGAGGCTGCCGATAGCGGACGCAGGCACGAACCGGCTTCTAGGATTCGTGACGTGCGTGGATATCGTGGACTTTCTTGGAGGGGGCATAAGGCACAACCTGGTGAGAAAGAAGTACGAGGGCAACATTCTGGCGGCCATCAATGCTGAGATACGGGAGATCATGAGCACGAAGTTGATCTCGGCTCCGGATACCGCTTCGGTGGATGAGGCGCTGAGGATCATGTACGAGCGCAACGTGGGCGGTCTTCCGATCGTGGATGAGAGGTCGAGGATAAAGGCGATCGTAACAGAGGAGGACTTCGTGGAGGTTGTGAGAGGCCTTGACATGGACAGGACCGTCAGGGAGTACATGAGCCCGAATGTGGTTACAGCCCCCGCCAGCATGTCCATAGAGAAGACGTCCAGGATGATAGTGCAGAAGGGGTTCAGGCGCCTTCCGGTAATTCAGGATGGCGTTCTGACAGGGATAATAACAGCCTCAGACATCATGAAGTACATGGCCTCAGGGGAGGCGTTCAGCAAGATAATCACAGGCGATATAAAGGATGTGATGGATCAGCCGATAAAGGGCCTCATAAAGAGATCTCTCATCATGACAGACCCGAGGACCAGGCTGAAGGACGCTGCAAACCTGATGGTGGAGAAGGATGTGGGATCCCTGCCTGTCATGGAGGGCGGCTCCATGGTGGGGATCATAACTGAGAGGGATTTCCTGAGGGCTTTGGCGGAGCATAGGGGAGTTGCGAGATGAGAGTTAAGGATTACATGGCAACACCTGTCTGGGTGGTGGAGAGGAACGAGCCCATCCAGAGGGCCAGGAACCTGATGTTCAAGCATGACATAAGCAGGCTTCCCGTGATGGACAAGGGGAAGCTTGTGGGAATAGTCACAAAGTACGACATATCAAACAGGCTCGCTCAGGCGGCGCCTGAATGGAGAAGAAGGCCGATCGACAGGATCCCCGTGCAGCTTGTGATGACTGAGAACCCGATCACGATATATCCGGACGCAACGCTCACCCAGGCTGCAGAGCTCATGATGGAGAACGAGATCGATGGACTTCCTGTGGAGAAGGATGGGGAGCTCGTGGGCATAATAACCTCCAGGGATCTGCTCAGGTATTTCGCAGAGCAGAACCTCGATTCGAAGGTCGGGGATCTCATGGCTGAGGGCATGGTCAGCGTTCACAGGCATCACACAATAGCGCATGTCGTGGAGCAGATGAACCTTCACGGGGTGAGCAGGGTGCTGGTCTACGAGGACAACATGCGGCCTGTGGGAGTCATAACAAGATCGAACCTGACATTTGCGGGCATATTCGATTCGTTCGATCAGCCGAGGATGAAGAGCATAAAGATGACCAGAAAGGAGAGCACAGCCGGGCGGAAGCAGTACAGGTACATAAAGCAGGTGCCGCTCGTTGCGGAGGACATCATGTCGTCGCCGATCATAGCAGCGCGTGTCGACGATAGAGCTGTCGACGATGCAAAGGTTCTCGTGGAGAAGAGTATATGCGGCATGCCTGTCATCGAGAACGACAGCATGGTCGGGTTCTTCTCCACCAGAGAGGTCGTCGCAGAGATAGGGAGATGGTGATGCATGCAGGTTAAGGATATAATGACCCCGCCGATAACGATAGACAAATCTGAGCGTCTCGGGCACGCGCTTGATCTTATGGAGAAGCACGGCACCCGGAGGCTGCTTGTGACAAACAACGGCAAGCTCGGCGGCATAATAACGATGCGACAGATCGCCAGGGTCCTCGGCACGAGGAGACGGCTTGGGATGCCCGCCTCCTCACTCCACGTGGCAGCTGCGACGCTTGATGCTGTGATACCGGTGCACCCCGAGATGGGTGTCGATGAGGCGATACTGCTTCTCCAGAAGACGTCTGTTCTGGTCGTTACTCAGAACGACGAGATCCTGGGATGGGTGAGGCCGAGGGAGATCCTTGCCAGCGTCAAGCTCACAGGCGTCTCGAAGGATGCCATGCGCTCAGCCCTGACAGTATCTCCGAGGGACAGGCTCATACATGCCAGAAGAATGATGATGGACAGGGATATCGGAAGGCTTCCGGTTCTCGATGGCGGAAAGCTCGTGGGTATCCTCACAGAGAGGGACATAGCAAGGGCCCTGAGGGCGTTTCGAGATCTTGTTTCGTGGAGACAGCAGGAGACCAGGATAAAGAACCTTCTGGTATCTGATGTCATGACGCATGATGTGAAGTACGTCTATGTGGACACGCCGCTTGAGGAGGTCCGCAAGATAATCCTGGAGGAGAACCGCGGAGGTCTTCCGGTGCTCAACAGGGACGGATCACTTGCGGGCATGATCACCAGAAGGTGCCTCATAGACTACCTGGTCAGGACCAGGGCCCTGGCCGCCTGATCCTCTTTTTCAGGGGCTCTCGATCATGAACCTGAGCAGGGCAGCGAGGAGCCTGGGTGTGCCTGTCGAGAGGCTTGAGTCTCTGATGGAAGGCATCCTGAAACTCTCCAGCTGGCCTGAGCCCCGTCTCCTCCGATTCGAGAAGGGCATATCCGGGGTTGAGCCCGGGACTGTGATATTCGAGAACGGTGATGTGGTACACGGGTATCCGAAGATAAGGAGGGCCATGATGCTGGCCCCCGCCATCAGGAGGAACTTTCTCGACAGGGTGGCGGTCGAGGAGAAGATGAACGGCTACAACATAAGAGCCGTCTCCGTGGACGGTGATGTGTATGCTCTGACCAGGGGAGGATACATATGCCCCTTCTCGACAGAGATCGTTCGGGAGAGGGTGGATCCGGATCTCTTCGAGGATAATCCGGACATTGTCCTGTGCGGGGAGATGGTCGGTCCTGAGAATCCATATGTGCCTAAGGACGTCTATCCGGTCGAGAGCATCGACTTCTACCTCTTCGACATCTCGAAGAAGAACTGCCGGTCGATTATGGGCGTTCATGCCACGCATGCGCTTGCAGAGGAGTACGGCGTTAAGGTCGTCCCGTTCTTCGGCGAGTTCCCGGTTGAGAGGGCTGCAGATGAGATATTTCGCATAATAAAGAGGCTCGGGAGGGCCGGGCGGGAGGGGGTGGTCATAAAGGATCCTGAGAATCGGGCGAGCCCTTTGAAGTACACCGCCTCGGAGAGCAACTGCAGCGACCTGGAGTTCGCCTTCAGGTACTACAACGATTACGCGCAGGACTTCTTCTTCTCAAGGGTCGTTCGTGAGGGGTTCCAGTCGGTCGAGTGGAATGAGGATGAAGCGGCACTGAGAGAAAGAGCTTTAAGGCTTGGGGAGAGCATACTGGTGCCGCTCACCGATACGATCCGCAGAAGAATGCAGGGCGAGCAGATCGTGCAGCAGGTGCAGATAAGGGTGAGATCGATACAGACCGCGCGTGACTTCGAGCAGCACCTCAGACGGATGGGGACGAAGGCCATCTTCGATATACCGGAGCAGGACGGAGACAGGTATGTGGTCAGGATCCTGAAGCAGGTGATGTCCACCAACGACAAGACCCTCGCGGTCATCGAGGGCCAGCCCTGGTGAGCGGAGTTTCTGGAGCTGTTGTTTGTATGAGTGAGATATGCGATATAGAGATGGAGGGGCATCTGATCGACTCGCTTATCCTGACGAAGGCGCTTGACAGGATCATGGACATGGGGGGCGAGTTCGAGATAAAGGAGTTCACTGTGGGCAAGAGAAAGGACGAGCCAAGCCATGTCAGGCTCACGCTTATCGGCAGGGACCAGTCGCATCTCAACCAGATCCTTGAGGCGCTGAATGCGCTTGGTGCGAGGCTCGTGGACTCGGAGGATGTCAGGCTGGAGCCAGCGCCCAGCGACATGGTGGTTCCCAGGGGGTTCTACTCGACCACAAACCATCCCACGTATATCAGGCTCAGAGGAACCTGGATCCCTGTCGAGGGGAGCCGGATGGACTGCCTCATAGTGGTGTCAGGAAGCAGCGCGAGATGCACTCCGATACATCACATAAAAAAGGGGGACATGGTCGTCGTGGGGACCACTGGCGTTAAGGTCGTGCCACCAGAGCGCCCCAGGGAGAAATCATTCTTCGGCTTCATGAGGAATGAGGTCTCATCAGAGCGTCCCAGTGTGGAGATCGTGAGGCAGATCGCAGAGGAGATAGTCTCGACAAAGAGAAAGGGCGGGAGGATCGCTGCGATCTGCGGCCCCGCGGTGGTCCATACCGGCGCCGCGCCTGCGCTTGCCCAGCTCATCAGGGAGGGATACATCGATGTCCTCCTCTCAGGAAATGCGCTCGCTGTTCATGACATAGAGAGACAGCTCTTCGGCACAAGCCTCGGAATGGACATGAAGGGGAACGCGACCTCAGGGGGTCACAGGAACCACCTCTATGCGATAAGCGAGATCATCGCCAGCGGCTCGATAGAGAACGCGATAAAGGAGGGCAAGATCCGGGGGGGCATAATGTACGAGTGCATCAAAAAGGGAATACCCTTCGTGCTTGCCGGATCGATAAGAGATGACGGCCCCCTTCCCGAGGTCATAACAGATACAGTCAGGGCGAAGGATGCGATGGCAGAGGCGTTGAAAGGGGTGGACATGGCTCTGATGATGGCGACGATGCTCCACTCGATCGCGACCGGGAACCTACTTCCCTCCTATGTCAAGACGCTGTGCGTGGATATCAACCCCGCGACCGTCACGAAGCTCATGGACAGGGGCACAGCCCAGGCGATAGGCCTGGTCACGGATGTCGGGACGTTCCTGCCGATGCTTGCCGGGGAGATCAGGAAGGCTGGAGGATATCAGTCCGGCAGTCTGGACTCCTCATGAACAAGAATCCGCTCTTATGTGTTTGGCAACTTGCGGGTCGTGCAATATGGTTGCTGAACGCACTTATTCATTTACCTGGAATGCATAGCAAGCCCAGTGCTTCTATTGGGCAAGTTAACATATGGATAAGAGCGCAAGAATCATGTATGGAATGTGCGAGGATCCTGTATCTCTGGTAAGAGCCGAGCTGCTGCAGAACGCTGACGCCCGGGCGCGGGAGTCTGCTCAGCGCTTCTTCAGGGAGCCTGTGAGGCTTTACGGTGTGAGGACGCCTGTGGTCAGAGAGATCGCCAGGCGTCATTTCAGGAGGCTCCGCCACCTGGGGAAAACCGATATCTTTGAGCTCTGCGAGGACCTTCTGGAGACGGATTACACAGAGGACGCGATCGTGGCATTCGAGTGGGCGTACTCCCTCCGGAGGAGCTACGAGCCCCGGGATTTTCAGGTGTTCGAGCGATGGGTTGCAGCCTACATCAACAACTGGGTCAAGTGCGATACATTCTGCAACCACTCTCTTGGAACATTCGTTGAGATGTATCCCCAGCAGATCGAGAGGTTGAAGAGATGGTCTGGATCAGACAACCGGTGGGTGCGGAGGGCTGCGGCCGCGACCATGATACTCCCAGCGCGCAGAGGGCTGTTCCTGAGCGATGTGCTCGAGATCGCCGATCTGCTGCTTAAAGACACTGATGACATGGTCCAGAAGGGCTGCGGCTGGCTTCTCAAGGAGGCCAGCAGGTGCCACCAGCAGGAGGTCTTCCAGTACATCATATCCCGGAAGGCAGTGATGCCCAGGACCACGCTGCGCTACGCCATCGAGAGGATGCCTCCTGATATGAGAAGAATGGCGATGGAGAGGTAGAACCTGCCCAAAACCGTCACCTGATGGACCCTGGAAGCCGGATATTATGCAGGATCGCTCTGCATTGCCTGTGCAAGGACGACTGTGCGCACCGAGCTGGCATCTTTAGCCCCTGCACATGAATCCGGAGATCACATCCACATCACGCTTGGGAGCAGGCTCATCTGCAGCTCGAGCTCTGCAAGCTGGTGCTGGACATCTCTGTTTTTCAGGATGGACTCCAGATGGTAGAGTCTTGCGACCACATCCAGGATTCTCACCTCGTTCTCTCCGCTCTTCGGCCGGACAGGGGAGTAGTAGATGTAGCCGTGCTCTCTCCCGGCCTCGACGCCGAAGAAATCCCTGTCGGAGAAACCTCTGAACTCCATGATCACAGGCTTGTATATGCCTCTGAGCCTGGGAAGGTAATAGTCCTCCAGGATCTTCTGGACCATCTTGTTCTCGACATCTCTCAGTGATACCCTTATGTATCCCTGTCCGTGGATGTACTTCGAGTAGAAGACGCTGTATCCCACCCTGGAGGTGATATCCACCTGGAGCATGAGGCGCATCTCCATATCGTCCCCCATGGCTCTCAGGCTGTCGTTGAGGAAGTACCGGACCTCGAGCACCATGCCCCTCTCAAAGACGATCACCATTATGCTCTCGTCCTCGGAGGGCGCGAGAACCCGTATGGACTCGGGGCGCCATCCTAATATTCTCTCAACATCATCCCTTGAGGGCTCCACGCGCGAAATCTCCCGGAGCCCGCGGATCAGATCTCCCAGGGTCTCCATCAGGGCAACTCCTAATCGAGTTCATCAGGCAGATCAGACTCTCTGCATGCCTCTGTGATAAAGGTTGTGTATCTGCTGTTGAATGATGTTTGAGAATACGATAGCAGAGGGCAATTCATACAAATTGTAATCGCTCCTTGCCCGGAGAGGCAGCAGTCATGCTATGCGCTCCTGGCGAGCGGATGAGTGCATTCAGCAACCTACCGCATGATCTCCAAGTTGCTGAATACATAAGAGCGTAATTACAAAATCGGTGGCGTTCGACCTTACAATTATTCAGCACAGCAGTATTTGCTGGTCTATTCCCACGCCATCTCCAGCCTCTCGACAGGGTTCTGCACTCATATGCGGGAGCACTCCAATAAATTGAATAATAATGTTAATAACTTTTTTAATTCATCATATTTTTAAAACCAGATATGCGTTTGCTTGGCAGGAAAGTATATATATTACATACTAATAATCATTACTCAATAAGCAAATATGGTGAGTAGCGATGATTTCGAGAAGGGGGGTAAGCTTAGTTCTGCCTCTCTGGCTGGCGATTTTGATCCTGGTTGCATCAGCGGATGCTGCCACTTATACTGTATGCTCATACGGGTGTACCAAGAGCAGCATCCAGGATGCCATCAACAATGCCAGCCCGGGAGACACCATCGTGGTATACTCTGGCACATACAATGAGAACGTGGTGGTGGATAAGGCGTTGAAGCTGGTGGGCATCAACAATCCCACAATCAAAGCGGCCAATCCGTCAGGAAACGCTGTATCAATCACCGGCTCTGGCGTGGTTCTGACCGGCTTCACGATCACTGGCGCATCGACCGGCAACGGCATAGATGTATCAAACACAAGCCCACTTATACTGTACAATAACATAGAGGGCAATGGCGTGGGCCTCAGAAATACCCTGGCGTCAACGATTCTCTCAAGGGCATGTTTCTGGGGTGATGGAGGTTCTGGAAGAGATAAGGGCAAGCCTGTGAGCCCGAACAACGTTGTGATCGGCTCTGTGGATTACGCCCCGTGGCTCACTGCCAGGACCATAAACGGAAAGGCGACAACCGCATCTCCTGTGGTCTTCAACAATCCGGATGCAGGTATCATGGTCGAGCTGAGGGGAATTGTGTACAGCGGGACCATAATGGGCAGCGCAGCATACATGCCTGGAGAGGAGCCGTACGATGCATCAAAACTTCCCGCCATACCGATCAGATACTTTGATGTCATACTGACGGGCAATCCGGGCGGCGAGGCCACCATAACCACGTCCTACGCTGATGCGGATCTCACATACGTTGCCGAGAACTCGCTCAACCTCTATGTCTGGGATGGGAACAACTGGATCCAGGCCAGGGATACTGTTGTGAACGCAGCTGAGAACCGTGTGAGCGGAAAGTTCTCAGCATCTCTGCTCACTGGATCTCCGATTGCTCTTGCAGGCAAGGATTACAGTGTCACAATAGAGCCAGCTTCGAGCCCGGTTCCGTATAACACCAAGCCTGTCCTCACAACGTTCCAGGTGCAGTCGATATGGGATCTGCTCACAGCAGAGTACAAGATCGACGGCGGTAACTGGAATACGATAAGCACGGGCATAAACGCCAAGATCTGGTACTATCCTGGATGGTCGATGACAGATGCTGAATGGGCCGGGCTTGGAGCCGGCAGTCATGTCATAACATTCAAGTTCACAAGAGCAGGTGCGCCGGATATCACAGAGACCTGGCTCTTCGTCAAATCCATGGACTCCAACCTTGTAAGGCTCGTAACCCCGAATGGCGGAGAGGTCCTGAAGAGGCAGATTCCATTCACGATCACCTGGACGATGCCATCATCAGCTTCTGTATCGGGTGTTGTGCTCTCATACTCAACAGACGGAGGAAGGACATTCCCGCACACGATAGCGAGCATAATGGGACCTGCGACGAGTTTCACCTGGCGACCACCGAACATAGCAACAACACAGGCGCGCGTCAAGGTCACGGTGATATATGATACTGGCGCCGAGGCATCTGACACGAGCGACGCGGACTTCACGATACAGAAGGGGTACTCGTTCATGGCATGGAGGCCGGACTTCGGAGGATACTACACATCGTTCAGATCCTGGCTCAAACCGCCATACTCCTTCAGGGCCGGATGGTGAGGATCTGTGGGCAGCCACAGATCCGATCTTTTTTATGGGGCTCATGTGATTGGATAGTCGGAGAGGCAGACTCTGGAGGCTCTTTTGTTTTTTGTATTTAACAACTTGAAGGACATGCCAGTTGATGAACGCACTCATCCGCTCGCCAGGCCATCGACGCAGTCGAAGATAAGTCGAAACGAGCGCATGGCATGACTGCTCTCTGCTGGCAGGTTATCAGATGGATAAGAGCGACTCTGGAACTCGAATCGGCGTCAGACGATACTGCATCTTTCTGCGAGATTGCCGGTTAGCTGAATCCCTGGATGATTTCATTTCAATGTGCAGACCGCCGGATGTATTTGCTCAATATGGTGAGCGTGCTTGAGTTACCGATCAAGTGAAGCTGCTGTGGCAGATTCGTTCATCCAGAGATCCATCGAGATGGCAATTTAGCTCAACGTATTGAGCATGTTCCGCCGGATCGATCACACCAGCCGTATCGTCTCCAGGTTCATCGGAGCGGATGTCGGTATCCTGTACTTCTTGTATATCGAGCTCGCCAGATCCAGGCAGTTGCTCTCGTCGCCATGGTTTGTGATGATCCTGCTGGGTTTCGGATACACCCTTCTCACGTACTCCATGAGCTGGTTCCTGTCCGAGTGGCCTGAGAATCCGTCCACGGTGATGACATCCATGTTCATCTTGACCGTCTGAGTCTTTCCCTCGACGGTGAGCGGTATCTCCTTCCATCCCTTCTGGATTCTTCTACCCAGTGTGCCTTCAGCCTGGTATCCGACTATCACGAGCGTGTTCTTCTCGTCCGGCCCGAGACCCTTGAGGTACTCCATTATCGGCCCGCCGTTCAGCATGCCGCTTGTGGCCAGGATGACCGCGGGCTCCCCGTTTATTATCTCGTCCCTCTGCTTGGAGTTCTCGACCTGGACGAAGCACTCGGCGAGGAACGGGTTTATCCCCTTGTGGAAGATCATGTCTCGAAGCTCGTTGTTCAGGTACTCCGGATAGCTTGTGTGTATCGCGGTGGCCTCGTAGATCATGCCGTCAAGGTAGACGGGGAATTCCTCGATCAGGCCCTTCCTTATGGCCTCCTCGAGCACCACCATCACCTCCTGGCTCCTGCCGACAGCGAACGCCGGTATCACAACCTTCCCTCCCCTCCCTATGGTCTCCCTGACGACTTTGAGGAGGTGGTTCTCAGCGTCCTTTCGCGAGGGCTGAATGCTGTTGGCCCCTCCGTATGTCGCCTCTATCACCAGGGTCTCAAGCCTGGGGAAGCTGTTTACAGCAGGGTCGAAAAGCCGCGTCCTCTCGTACTTGAAGTCGCCTGTGAACGCGACGTTGTACAGACCGTCGCCGATGTGGAAGTGCGCTATCGCAGATCCCAGAATGTGCCCTGCGTTGTGCATCGTGAGCTTTGTGTCAGGAGCGATATCGGTGACATCTCCATAGTTCAGGGTTATCGTGTGCTTCAGGGCCTCTCGTATCATCGCTGATTCATACGGCAGCCTCTTGCCCTCGCGCCCGGCCACCTCGATGTAGTCCAGCTGCAGAAGCACATACAGATCTCTTGTGGGCGGCGTGCAGTAAATTGGCCCCTCGTAGCCGTACTTGTACAGCATCGGGACGAGCCCGGAATGATCGAGGTGTGCATGCGTTAGCACAACAGCATCTATCTGGCTCAGCGGGTAGACCTCGGGAACGTACAGGTATGGAGTCGCGCTGTCATCCGATCCGACGTTTATTCCACAGTCGATGATGATCTTCGACTCCGGGGTCGAGAGAAGCATGCAGCTCCTTCCGACCTCCCTGCATCCGCCTAGCGTCGATATCCTGACCCACTGATCCTTCGAGGCTATATCTCTGTGTATCTTCCTGCCGATGGATCTGAGTATGCTCTTGCGCTCTGTCTGAACAGATCTCAGGTAGTCCTTGATGTTTGCGATGGTCGACGACCTGACCGGCGGAGTCCTCACGACCTTTGGCGTCCAGCCTATCAGCTTGGTTATCTCCCTCAGTGTTGCGCCGTGTCTCCCTATGACCAGCCCGGGTTTCTCCGCCTCTATGATCACCTCACCTGTCTCTCCGTCGAAGTAGTAGTTTGTGAGAGCCGCCTCCTTTGGCACGACCTCCTGTATCCTCTTTATGGCCTCCTCCGGGTCCATCAGGACCTTAAGATCCGGCCTGACCACAACCCTCTTCCGGAGATCCTTGGCCAGGGATCGTATGATCTCACCGTCGTCAGCAAGCCGCCTCGGATCGTCTGTGTATATTACCAGCTCAGGGCCCTCAAACTCCAGACCTGTGACGTTAATATCTGCAGGCAACTTGCTCTGGATCCTGCGCCTGAGCTCTGATAGAACATCCTCAACCGACAAAAGAACACACCCAAAAATAGCTCAGAGAGATCTCACGATCTCCTCCACCTCGGAGGCTGGAACTTCCTCATATCTGTCCTTTGTGATCCTCACGAGAGCTATACCATTGCCCGAGGCCGAGTCGCGCTTCATGGCAGTGTGGACCGCCCTGACACACAGCACCGAGCCCTCCTGCATGCTGAGGCCGGGTCTGTAAAGAGACTCCAGAACGCCGTATGCTACCGGCGAGCCCGAGCCTGTGGAGACGATATCGTGCTCCTCGATCTGTCCCCCAAGCGCATCGAGGGAGAATATCTTCGGCCCCATCTTGTCAACGCCACCGACCACGAGCTGCACCAGAAACGGGAAGTACCGGCGCGCGCTGAGGATGTTCGAGAGGAGAGATGTTATGGCTTTAATGGTGAGCGGCTCACCCCTCTGCATCCTGTAGAGCCTTGCCTCAGCCTGTATCATCCTCACAAGGGCCTGGGCATCGCCAACAACCCCTGCCGTGGTAAGCCCTACGAGGTCGTCGATCTGGTAGATCTTCTTAGCTGTCCTGCTGGCTATAAAGCTGCCCATGGTGGCACGGCTCTCTGAGGCGAGAACCACACCCCCATCACAGACTATGCCAACCGTTGTTGTACCTTTGAACGCCTCGACCATCTGGATACCTCGTACTAAAACTAGAAAACGACAGGTTTTCTTCTATGCCAGTCCATATATAAACTTTCTCATCTGAGTTGGGGAGGACTGCTGTCTTTCGAATCAATGAGCTGGAGACACGGATCATGGAGCCAGACGCATGCGACTCTGGGTTTGGTACTTGCTGGATGCACGATTCTCGAATTTATTCGAGCATGACCGTCACCCGGAAGCAGGAGCCAGAAGCTTAATTTTTCATAATTTTTAAGAAAATTTATCAAATATCTTTTTATAAGAAACTTCTTATCTGGTTTTGGTGATTCGGTTGGCAATAGACACAGGGGATACGGCCTGGATCATGATCTCAGCTGCACTGGTGATGCTCATGACCCCAGGCGTCGGCCTGTTCTACGGCGGGCTGGTCCGCTCCAAGTCTGTGGTCTCGATGATATCTCTGTCGATCCTGGCAATATCTCTGGCGAGCATACAGTGGGTGCTGGTGGGATACAGCATGGCATTTGGCTCAGATGTCATGGGGCTCGTAGGTGGACTGGATTTCATCTTAATGCGCAACGTTGGAATGAGCGAGGCCCCGCTTGCCGGGACGGTTCCGCATCTGGCATACATGATGTTCCAGCTGGTCTTCGCGGCCGTGACTCTCGCCATACTCACATCTGCAGTGGCCGAGCGGATAAAGCTCAGCTCTTTCATAGTGCTGAGCATCCTCTGGACGACACTTGTGTATGATCCGCTGGCGCACTGGGTGTGGGGTGGCGGCTGGCTCGCGAACCTCGGGGCCCTCGACTTTGCGGGTGGAACTGTGGTTCACATAAGCTCGGGCTTCTCCGCGCTTGCGATCGCCCTAGTCATAGGAAAGCGGGCTGGCTTCGATACCTACGTGCTGGAGCCGCACAACATACCCATGGCGATGATAGGCGCTGCCCTCCTGTGGTTCGGATGGTTCGGGTTCAACGCAGGCTCTGCGCTGACCGCTGGAGGTCTTGCTGCCAGCGCATTTGTGGTGACAAACACCTCTGCAGCGGCAGGAGCCCTCGCGTGGCTCCTGGGCAGCTGGGTCAGAGGAAAGCCAAGTGCTCTGGGGATGGTCAGCGGAGCAATAGCAGGGCTGGTGGCGATAACGCCTGCCGCAGGTTACGTCGACACCATCTCAGCGCTGCTGATAGGAGCATTCGCAGGACTTGTCTGCTACTCGGCTCTGCTCTTCCGCGTCAGTATCGGGCTTGACGAGAGCCTGGATGCCTGGGCGGTTCACGGCGTCGGAGGGCTCTGGGGAGCACTGGCGACGGGGATATTCGCAAACCCTGCTGTGAACAGCTACTCAGGACTGATATACGGGAACCCGGAGCAGTTCACGGCCCAGATCGTGGCGGCACTGGCGTCTGTGGCATATGCTTTCGTTGTGTCCTATGTGCTGGCCAGGCTGGTGGATGCCACACTCGGTCTCAGGGTGACAGAGGATGAGGAGTATGTCGGTCTGGACATCGCCGTGCATGGCGAGAAGGCCTACGCGTGAGGTTTCAGCATGATGAAGATAGAGGCGGTGATCAGAGAGGAACGGCTGGGGCATGTGAAGTCGGCCCTCGAGGAGAAGGGCTTCGTGGCCATGACCGTGACAAGGGTGCTGGGGAGAGGCGAGCAGAAGGGGATACGGCTCCAGTACCGCGGCGGAAACATTGAGGTCGACATGCTGCCGAAGCTGAAGATCGAGATGTTTGTCAGAGATGAGGATGTGGAGACGGTGATGAGAACGATATGCGACTCTGCGAGAACAGGAAGGATGGGAGACGGCAGAATCTTCGTCCTGCCCGTCTTGATGTCCGGGAAGGTGAGGACCGGGGAGGTGGAAGGAAAGATTCAATGATCCGCGGGAGAGGCGCTGCCTGTGCAGGCGCCATTTCCCTATCTTTTGCTATCATCCATCGATAACTTTGGGCATTGGTCCTGTATGCGTTCAATGATGGTAAGCGGGTGTTTACCAGCCAGCTTGCCTGACTCCAGTTGCCAAAAAAAAGCAGCGCTCTTATGTATTCAGCAACTTGAAGGAGATGCGGGATGGTCGCTGAATGCACTCATATCCTCGGAAGGAACGCATAGTGTGCTGGTGCCTCTTCGGGCCAAGTTATCAGATGGATAAGAGCGAAAAACAGCATCGTTTCTGGTCATGAGCTTGAACAACTGTAAACCCAGCATGCGGCAGTGGATGCGTGCCAGAAGGATGAAAGCTTACGGCAGCTGTAATTGCACGAACTCCAGGCTGCCAAACACATAAGGGCGTACGGGCACGTAAGCCTGTTTTCCTGCAGGAGGCACACTGTACATCGATCCATATAATCAGTATGCTGGAGCAGCGTGCCCGGATCTCGGGGCTCGGGCTATCCACATCTGGCCACACAGCAAAACTCTCACTTTCGGGGAAACGTGGTCTGGTATCGTCTGTAATACAAATTTATGCAAATAATTTCATATTTCAATAAAATAGATATTTAATTTAAATTATTTATTAAAATTTAAATTAATTGTATCACAGTTTTTAATAATTTTAAATAAATTATGTATCCACTAAAAAGTACAATTTTTAAAAATAAATTATTTTTGTACTAATTTGTTTTAGATTTTATTCGCATTAACTGTGTGTAACAGATGATTGGTGGAGATCCGGGTCGTCGATCATTTGGGAGCACATACCGGGAAGAGAAATCAACCTCAGAGCAGTGGATGTTGGAATCGAATCATCGGATGGTTGTCAGAAAACCAGCATCTTACGGCACTCAACCTCAGAGCAGTGGATGTTGGAATCGAATCATCGGATGGTTGTCAGAAAACCAGCATCTTACGGCACAGTAGATCACAAATGCTGTTGATCACAATGATACGAGTACACGAACAGGCATCCTTCTCATTCATGTATTTGTGGTGTGCTGGGGTTTCTGCTGTGCTGGTATGGCGTAAGTAATCCTTTTAACTGCTGTTCAGGGATATGCGAATGCCGCTGCATGCTTTTATCAAATAAGCTTATTACACAAAGCTGGGATTTCAGGAATCCTCGTCTGGTTCGGTCTGGCACTCCAGAAATACACATGCGCGAGCTGAACCATGTGCGCGACCCAGAAACAGAGAGGCTGCCTGTATTTATTCATATATCATATGGTATCGATCTAGATGTCCTTCCGGGAAACATCAATTTTACAAACCCATTTATTCCACATGATATGTGAATTTGCCCCTCATGGCGCGCATACCCCTCCTTCACTGCACAGAAAACTGCTCTGAAGGGGAATTCAAAAGATCACAGATCCTTGTGCACATAATATCTAAGAATAAAACACTTCTCGTATAGTTTAAGACATAAATTATAAAATAAAATATCATGTCCTGCTCCTTTTCTCGACGAGGCGAAAATTAATTTATACTATTAAGTTCATTATAAAGATAACTTGAAATAAAGCATATATTGTTGCTCAATATGGTAATCGAATATTTTATACTAATTTATTATAAGTTATTGTCAAATTTGATATACTACATATAATAACTTATTTAAAAAATATTATTCATTTATTACACATAATTGTTAAAAAATTATAATTTAATATTTTAACTTCATTAAACTAATATTTTTTTACTTCATATGACAATTTTTATAATATAAAAGTACTTGCATTATTTTAAAAGCAGTATTTTAAGAAGCAGAACATGCATCTCAAAAGTGAGAGCTCATTAAGATAAATTAAATTTTATATCATGAAAATCGCCGGCTGGCAACAAATCGCTTATATCTCATGAGCCGTATCTGGCATTGAGGTGTGAGTCATGGTACGATGGAGCGCTGATCGGGGCTTGCAGGCAAGGATGCTTCTGACGATGTTCCTGCTTGCAGCTGTATACCTGATATTCATCAACGTCATAATGGCCATGGGTGTTGGTATACAGGGAGTCGTCCTGATCATGGGCGTATTTCTCTTCATACAGTACTTCTACTCGGACAAAATAGCCCTGGCCAGTGTCGGCGCGCGGATCGTCTCTGAGAGCGAGGCTCCGGAGCTGCACGAGCTTGTGGGGAGGCTCTGCGCCATAGCAGGTCTCCCAAAGCCAGGGATAGCGATTGTTCGCACAGATGTGCCCAATGCATTTGCCACCGGCCGGAGCCAGTCAAGCTCCGTGGTCGCGGTCACCACCGGTCTTCTCAGAAGACTTGATAAAAGCGAGCTGGAGGCCGTTCTCGCACATGAGCTATCGCACATCAAAAACAGAGATGTGGCCGTGATGACGATCGCGAGCTTCCTATCGACAGTGGCATCTGTTATCGTTCAGAATATCTTCTTCCTGGGCGACAGGCGTGACCGGGAATCGGGCAGCCTCATCGCTGTGTGGATCGTATCGCTGGTGGTGTGGATCGTGAGCTTCATACTCATAAGAGCGCTATCAAGGTACAGGGAGTTCTCTGCTGACAGGGGCTCGGCGATAATTACTGGAAGACCATCAGCGCTCGTATCTGCACTCATGAAGATCAGCGGAACCATGGCCAGGATCCCGAAAGAGGATCTCAGGAGGGTTGAGGGGATGAACGCGTTCTTCATAATCCCCACAGGCGCAATAGCGAACCTTCTGTCAACACATCCGCCCATAGAGGCGAGAATAGCGGCTCTTGAGCGGCTTGAGAGGGAGATCCTCTGATGGGCTTCATCGACTTTATTCTCGGATCCACAAAGCTGCCACAGCCGAAGTCGGAGAGGCTCTTCGCCATAGCCACAGCGAGGGTCACGCTCGAGGCGAAGCTCGGGCTGAAGCCAACGGGAAGCGCGGCGATCTGCATAAAGCCTCTGGAGTCATCGACCTACGAGCGCACGCGCGCCGAGATCGAGGACCTGCTAAGGCTGGGATCAAGAGAGACCGGCACTGCATACCGGATTGAGAATGACAGCTACGGCTACATGTGGGTGGTGCTCACGGATCCCGAGTTCGAGGATCTCGTCTCGGGGGTTCACATGGTTGTCGGAAGCCTCACAGACAGCGGTCTCGGTCAGCAGCTTTTGTGCGCGGTATATCCATTCTCCAATGGCTTCAAGGTTTACTGGATATTCAGCTTCAAGCTGGGCGCATACTACCCGTTCGTCCCATCCAGAGAAAAACCCAGAAGCGAGCGGGACAGCGCGCTGGAGCTCAGGCTGAGGTCTGTGATGGCGGAAGAGCTACCCATCGAAAAGGACGTGGAGCGGTGGTATCCCATATGGGAGATGCCGCTCTAATCCTCTATCAGACCCTGACCCCTGAATATACCCCTCGCCTCCTCGAACGTCAGATCAGGAGGTGGGAGTATCAGATCAGATTCTGTGATCTCAGTCGCGTCCAGTGGTTCGCACCGCTCCCTGATTAGGGAGACCATCCGCAGCAGCTCGTTCCGGAATCCCTCTCTGTCGCCCTTCTCCACAAGCTCCACGATGCGGTTGTCTATGGCGTTCAGATCCTCGAGAATGGTATCAGGCGCCCTGTACTGTCCCTCGCCCAGGATCCTGATGATCATTTCATCTCACCCCTGAGCCTGGCCAGCTCCGCCTCTACAGCGCCTGACGTCCTGACCTTTGAGAGCTCGCGCTCCAGCGCGTCCCCCCCGGTGTAGTCCTCAAGAGCCCCCTTCTCGAGGAGATCGTCAAGCGCCGCAGCGCGGGCCTTCATGCCTTCAGTCTTCTCCTCGGCGCGCTGTATCGCAAGTCCGACGTCTGCGAGCTCCTCGCTTATGCCTGTCACAGACTCGGTCACCTTCACCTGCGCCTCTGCTGCGGAGTACTGCGCCTTTATCGCCTCCTTCCTGGCGCGAAGCGTCTCGATCTTCGTCGAGAGGCGTGTCTCCACACCGATGAGCTTCTGCTCCTCGCGGTCCAGCTCGGCGATCTGCGAATCCAGGATCTCGATCTGGTTCTGCAGGGATACCTTTCTTTCAAGCGCCTGCCTTGCGAGATCCTCTCTCCCGGCGCTCAGGGCTTCGCGCGCCTTCCCTTCGAGCTGCTCCGCGCTCTGCGCAAGCCTGGCGCGCTGGAGCTCCAGGCGCTTCTTCGATGTGGCGACCTCTGCGATGCCCCTCTTGACGTTCTGGAGCAGCTCGAGCTGCTTTTCATAGGAGTAATCCAGCACTTCTCTCGGATCCTCCATCCTGTCCATTATCCTGCTCATCTTCGATTTTACAATCGTTCCCATACGATCCAAAAGACCCATTCAAATCCTCCTCTCAGATCATTCAGTACTTGTATCTCACAGCCCGGGCGCATCCTCGAAGGGAAAACGTTATAAGCTGGACGCTCTATCAGACACCACGTTCGCGGGCTCGTAGCTTAGCCTGGCGGAGCGCACGGCTGATAACCGTGAGGTCACGCGTTCGAATCGCGTCGGGCCCATCTTTTTATCTCTTTGTTATATCGCCCTCTATGATGGTGTTCATCACGTAATCAAACTCTATCCTATCGCACCATCCGGCCTTCTCGAATATCCCCATGAAGCAGACTCCCATGACGCTGCTGTGTGGGATTTTGCCCAGAAGCTGCTTCATATCCTCGATGCAGACGCCGATCTTCGGCATGGCCATTCCGCCGAGGATCACGAGAACATCAGCATCTGGAGAGCACATCTCTCCCAGCTCCATTCCGTACTCGGTGGCGATGATCCTGCGCGTCTTGTCCACGCTCAGCCCCGGCACGAACGCGAGCCTCTTATCCCTCACAGGATACCCCAGGAAGAGCGCAAATGGTGTGCAGAATCCAGGGGAGCCTATGAACGTGATGCTCTCGAACTCCTTCACCATGTCCCTGAAGCCGTTCAGCATTCCACCAAGCCCTTTCACATCCTGTACCTTCTCCATATTCGAGACCTCACGTTAATATGTCATCCAATATTAGTATTATATGTCTTCCCTGCAATGCCGCAGAAACCGCAGCACAACACCACATCCCGCCTCCGCTGCCATCAGGTCATCCGCTGCATGGCAATCGGCTGCGATAAACGATCCTGCACAGGTGCTTGTAGCATCCATGCGACCTGCCGGAGGCTGGCGATTCTGAGACCGCTTTTATTCATCGGATGACCTGTCCGCAGAGAGCAGTCATGCCATGCGCTCCGCTCCTGGCGAGGGAGTGAGTGCCTTCATCAACCTGCCGCATGACCTCCAGGTTGCTGAATACAAAAAAAAGCGTTTGAGACAGATTCTGCCTGCGATCAGCTATCTCCCGTCTCCCACACGTTGTCCTCCCCATCATCCTTCATGCTGATGTCGTTATCGTGAATGTCATTCCTCATGAAGGTGTTCATGCTTCCGGTGCAGTGGATTCCGTACTTGTTGCCCTGTGCGACGTTATCTGTGATCGTGTTGTTGTTCGAGAGCACATTTATGCCAGCGTTGCCGCATCCGCATCTCCCGGAGTTCGTGACCCTGAACCCCCGCAGGGTCACATTGTCTGAGCTTATCGTTATTGCGCTGCCGATTCCCTCCGCATCTATCACAGGCATCCCTCCGCCGGTGTCCACGCCGATAAGCGTCAGGCTCTTCGAGACGTAGACGTGCTCGAAGTATGTACCGCTGTGTACCTCGATGGTGTCCCCGGCGTTGGCAGCATTTATCGCCTCCTGCACGCTAGAGAAATCGCACCCCTCTCCGCATACGGTCACTGCTGCAGCAGGCAGTGAAACTATGATTATGGCACACACAATCATGATGCATAAATGCCTCTTCATCCCATCACATCCTCCCACGTGCACAACAAGCTTTATGTCTTAAAAGCATTTGGAGAAGAGAGCGACTTAGGGGAATTGTATGCGACTTTCGATGGAGTTGGAGCTGCAGGACGTGCCGGGGCAACTGCTCCTAGCACTGCAACCCATAAGGGACGCAAGAGGGAACATAATCAGCGTCGTGCACCACAGGGACAGGAAAACTCCCAGGGGCACAGTGCCTGTGAGGCTCATCGTTGAGATGGACAGGTCGAAGCTGGATGGTGTCAAAAGAGACCTGGAGAAGAGCGGGATTGTCGTTGTGCGCGCGGGGGAGGAGCGCTTCATAGAGGAGGTCTCGGTGATACTTGTTGGCCATGTTCTCGACAGCGATCTCGGTGATACCGTGAGCAGGATCGACTCGACAGGGTATGCAGAGGTCATGGACCTCTCTCTCTCCATGCCGGGCGTTGATGAGCCATCATCTGCGTACATGAAGATCAGAGCCACAGGGAAGGAGGAGATGCAGAGGGCTCTGAAGATTCTGCGTGAGGTTGGAGCTCAGAAGAAGCTGCTCGTGATAGAGCCCGTGGAGGACGATCTATGAGAGAGGTCAGGATCTCGCTGGTCGGCTACGGGGTTGTGGGGCACGGAGTTGTCGATGTTATCAGCAGGAAGCGCAAGATGCTCAGAGAGCTGGGACTCGATCTCAAGCTCGTAAGCATCACGGATCATACAGGCACGCTGGTTGAGGAGGATGGGATATCAGGGGAGAAGGTTCTGGGCCATCGGACCCTTCAGGAGATTGCGAACTCGGAGATGAGCGCCAAGGAGACCATAAGATCCGTGAACTCAGAGCTGGTGGTGGAGGTCACGCCGACAAACATAGTCCACGGCCAGCCCGGCCTGGGCCACATGGAGGAGGCTCTCGCCAGCGGAAAGCATGTGGTCACCTCAAACAAAGGGCCTCTTGTCGTTGCATACAACAGGCTGAAGCGTCTGGCTGATGATAACGGGGTGATGCTGAAGTTTGAGGCGACAGTCGGCGGAACGATGCCCCTGATAAATCTCATAGAGAGAACGCTCGTCGGGAACACCATCCTCGGGATACGCGGCATATTCAACGGCACATGCAACTACATCCTCACAAGGATGGCCGATGAGCAGTATCCGTTCAGCCGGGCCCTGGCTGAGG
The DNA here is from genome assembly GCA_029907715.1 of Methanothrix sp. Taxonomy (NCBI): domain Archaea; kingdom Methanobacteriati; phylum Methanobacteriota; class Methanomicrobia; order Methanotrichales; family Methanotrichaceae; genus Methanothrix; species Methanothrix sp. Next base: position 21,870 of record JARYLI010000012.1, on the reverse strand, counting down.
CGCAGGAGCTGGGATATGCTGAGGCAGACCCTACATACGATATAGAGGGCGTCGATACTGCTGCAAAGATCGTCATACTGGCGAACGCGATATTCAACATGAACGTGAAGTACAACGATGTCCAGGTGAGGGGCATAACAGAGATCACACCTGAGGCACTGGCGCTTGCAAAGAAGCACGGGTATGTCATAAAGCTGATCGGCGAGGTGCCGGCGCTGACTGTGAGGCCGATGCTGGTGCCCATAAGAAGCCCGCTCGCTGTCGGCTCCACTCTGAACGCAGCTGCGATCTACACAGACCTCTCAGGGACGATAACGGTCACGGGTCTCGGGGCTGGGGGCGTGGAGACAGCAGCCGCGATACTGAGCGATATAGTGAGCATATACAGGACAAAGCGGGTGGATGCGATATTCTGATGACAGGCTTCGCGAGATTCGCAGAGCTCTGCGAGCGGATATCACAGACATCAGGCTCCCTGGAGAAGACGGACATACTGGCATCATTTCTCTCAGCTCTGGAACCTGATGATCTCAGAATCGTCGCAGGCTTCGTCATGGGTGTTGTCATACCTGGCACGGAGCTAGGCGTCGGCCCGAGCCTGCTCTACGAGTCCATAAGCAAGGCCACTGGTCTGAGCCCTGAAGCGATAAAAGAGCTTCTCCGGGCCACCGGAGATCCCGGGCTCGTCGCGTACAGGGCTGTTGAGAGGAGAAAACCGCTCACGCTTGCAGCCTTCTCCGGAAGCGATGGTCTGGATATAAAGGATGTCTATCAGAGGTTCCTCTCGATAGCAAAGGCCTCTGGCAGGGGCAGCCAGGATATCAGGGTGAAGAACCTTCAGTACCTCTTCAGCGAGGCCTCGCCGCTGGAGGCGAAGTACATAGCCAGGCTCGCGATGGAGGACATGAGGATTGGCGTCGGCGAGGGTCTGGTGAGGGACGCGATAGCAAAGGCATTCGGAGCGTCAAAAGAGGATGTCGAGAGGGCGTACAACCTGACGAATGATCTCGGGCTGGTCGCAGAGTACACGAAGCTCAAAAGGCTGAACGAGCTTGGCATAAGCATAAACCGCCCGATCAAGATGATGCTCGCGCAGATCGGTGAGAGCATTGAGGCGTCGCTTGCAGAGGGCGCGACAGCGGTGGAGTGGAAGTTCGATGGCGCCAGGGTCCAGATCCACAAGGATGGTAAAAATGTCAGGATATTCTCCCGCAGGCTGGAGGATGTCACATCGTCCCTGCCTGAGATACGGGAGATCGTGATAGCGCATGTCAGGGCTGAAACAGCAATCCTTGATGGGGAGGCTGTTGCAACAGGCGAGGACGGGAGGCCGCTTCCGTTCCAGGAGATACTGAGGAGGTTCCGCAGGAAGTACGGAGTCGCGAGGACTGCGAAGACGATACCCCTGAACCTGCACCTCTTCGACATAATATACATGGACGGGGCGAGCCTTCTTGATGAACCTCTTGAGGAGAGGCGGAGGGTCCTCGTCAGCGTGGCGGATCCTGAGATCATAGCTGAGCAGGTCGTGACGAGCGATGTCCAGAGGGTGGAGGAGATCTACAGAGAGGCGCTTGCAGCCGGGCATGAGGGCGTGATGCTCAAGAATCCAGCATCTGTGTACTCTCCGGGCAAGAGGGGCAAGAACTGGCTCAAGATCAAGCCGCTTCTCGAGTCCCTTGATCTCGTGGTTATCGGGGCGAGATGGGGAGAGGGAAAGAGGGCGAACCTTCTCGGCTCTTACAGGCTCGCCTGCGTCGACTCTGATACCGGGGAGCTGAAGGACGTCGGCTGGGTCGCAACAGGGATCACCGATGAGATGCTCGCGGAGCTCACCGATCTCTTCAGGGACCTGATCGTCAAGGAGGAGGGGATGGAGGTGGAGGTCCATCCGCAGATCGTCTTCGAGGTCGGCTATGAGGAGATCCAGAGGAGCCCCAATTACTCATCTGGCTACGCCCTGCGTTTTCCGAGGCTGATAGCCGTGAGGGATGATAAATCGCCATCTGAGGCCGATACGCTGGAGAGGATCAGCGAGATATACCGGCTTCAGAGGGGCAGATCTAGGAGATAAGGAGCTTTTAAAATGATCGTGAAGAAACTTAATGAGCTGAGTTCAGAGGACCTGAAGGTTCTACTTTCTAGAGAGATCGGAATACAGGATGTCCTGCAGAGGGTCAACGATATAGTGATGGATGTAGCAGAGAACGGCGATGAAGCCCTGAGGAAGTACACGGAGCGGTTCGATGGAGTGCGCCTCGAGAGTTTCAGGGTTTCAGAGGATGAGATCGAGGAAGCGTACGATGCTTTGGATGAGGGCATTCTCAGCGCTCTTGAGCTCGCGGCCCAGAACATCTACGCATTCCACGATGAGGAGCGGACAAAGGATCTCTGGCTCTACCAGGTCGCGCCAGGCGTCGTCGCAGGGCAGAAGGTCGTGCCGCTGGAGAGCGTCGGCGCCTATGTCCCTGGAGGAAGGGCAGCGTATCCCAGCTCTGCGCTGATGTGTGTCATTCCAGCAAAGGTCGCGGGCGTTGAGAGGGTGGTCGTATGTACACCTCCGGATGGTTCTGGCAGAATCGCACCGCTAACGCTTGCTGCCGCGGATATCGCCGGAGCGGATGAGATCTACAAGCTTGGTGGGGCTCAGGCGATAGCTGCCATGGCTCTCGGCACGGAGAGCATCGAGCGGGTTGAGAAGATAGTCGGGCCCGGGAATGTGTACGTCACCGCAGCGAAAATGCTCGTCAGGGGTAGCGTCGAGATAGATTTTCCAGCTGGCCCTTCAGAGGTTTTGATCGTAGCGGATTCATCCGCTGATCCTGAGTTCATAGCATCAGATATGATCGCTCAGGCGGAGCACGACCCATCATCCATAGCTGTCGTGGTCACAACCAGCGAGCCACTGATGAGGGCGGTTGAGACAGAGCTCTCATCCCAGGCAGAAAAGACAGAGCGGAGGGATATAGTCCAGGCGAGCCTGGAGCGATGCGCTCTCCTGCTTGCCGAGAGCCTGGATGATGCCATGGCGTTCTCGAATGCATTCGCTCCGGAGCATCTGGAGCTGATGGTCAGGGATCCGATGGATGCTCTGAACATGGTCAGAAACGCGGGATCTGTTTTTCTCGGGCACTACACGCCGGTCGCCGCCGGCGATTACGCAACAGGGACGAACCATGTGCTTCCCACAGCAGGTTATGCAAAGATCTTCTCCGGCCTGAACATAGATGCGTTCACAAAGAAGATATCAGTACAGAGCATGACCGGTGAGGGCCTCGAATCGCTCGCAGATGTCATAATAAAGATGGCAGAGTCTGAGGGGCTGAGGGCGCACGCGGAATCCGTGCGCATCCGGATGAGGAGATGAGGGGCACCGGATTACGACAGCTCGCAGAACCGGTCTCCTCATGGAGTGTCAGTGCGTCCCGCCGTCCCCCTCGAGCGGGCCAGCATCCTCGAATCCCTGCCTCTGGCCTGTGCCCGCCATCCTGGTCAGCTCCTCCGGCCTGAAGAGAAGCCTGATCGCGTTCAGTGCGTGCTCTGCCGCCCTTTTCTCTGCGAGCCGGGCCAGAGCACGCTCGTCCGCGGCCTCGTCCTCGTGGACGAAGACCTCTATGATGTGCCTGTTCGTCATGAGCTGGGCCATTATAAGGCCCGTGGATGCCTCATGGGCGCAGACCTTGTCGATGGGCGCGGCGCCCGGCATCCCCAGAGCGATGACGATATCGCACTTATGCTCCTCGATGAGCCGCTTCGCAGCCACGGGGAGATCCTTCACACCCGGAACGGTGTACCTGACTATCTCCACGGACGCATGCTTCTTTATCTCGCGAATCGCGGCCCTGGCCATGTCGTACCTGGCAAATGTGGTATCCGCTATACCTATGCGTTTCATGCTGTGAGCTCCCATAAAGTGTGCTGCAGGCCCACACAGCCAGCGCAATACCCGGGCATGAGGGCAGCGCCAGCCAGTGCTCTTGTGATAGCAGTGCAGGTAACTGGCGGTACTGTATTTATAGGCATACATCGATATCCTCGCGGGACGGCAAAACCATGACGCACAAAACGCATACTGGAGACGCATTCTCATGAGCCTCTCAGCGGTTGGAGCTAAACTGAAGTCGCTCTGCGACTCGATGTCTGCGAACGTCGCATCCGCAGTGAGCAGCATCGCCGGTACATCGGGCGCTGGCGCCCACATAAAGATCGGAGCTGATGGAACTCCCACAAAGGCGATAGATCAGATCGCGGAGGAGGCGGCGCTCGCCCCGCTCAGGGATTGCGGCAGCGGATTCAGGGTTCTGAGCGAGGAGATGGGGGAGAGTGTGATCGGAGAGGATCCAGCTTACTTCATCCATCTCGACCCGCTTGACGGCACATTCAACGCGATACACGGGATCCCATTTTATGCGATTTCCATCTTCATAAGCGATGGCACAACTCATCTGGCGTACGTGCGCGACCTTGTAAGGGGAACGAGGTACTATGCGGAGCCGGGGGGCGGGGCTTACCGTGAGGAATCATCTGTGGAACCGATAAAGGTCTCAGGAACCGCACGCCTCGGGGACTTCAGCATCTCCGCTTACACAATGCGACCGAGGACATCGAGAATCGTGGGCGTTGGAGATGTTGTGAGGAGGATGAGAAACCTTGGGGCGGCTTCGCTTGAGCTCTGTTACGTCGCAGACGGGAGACTGGACGCCTTCATAGACCTCCGCGGCTCTCTCAGGGTGGTCGATGTGATCGCTGGGATTCTCATGGTGGAGGAGGCTGGAGGCACGGTCACAGATTCTCGCGGAGGGAAGCTTCACCTCAGCAGGAACATGTGGGAGAGGACGGACCTGATAGCTTCAAATGGTCTCATGCACAGAGAAATACTGGAGCTGATAGAGGGTGGTACCCATTAGAATAGGCTTTGTCTCACGAAACGATGCAGACTCGATAAAACTTGCAGGATCCCTCATAGATCATTTCAGGGACAGGGCTGAGATTTTTGTCGATCCGGAGCTCGCGGAGCATCTTGGGTTGAAGGGCACACCGGTAGGGGAGATGGATGTTGACTTCATAGTTTCGATAGGTGGAGACGGTACCATCCTCAGGACGATACACAAGATGGAGGATCCCAGGCCGATTCTTGGCATAAACATGGGCACAGTGGGGTTCCTTGTCGATGTGGAGCCGAAGGATGCGGTCAGGACCATCGAGCATCTGCTTCTCGGTTTTGAGGTTGATGAGAGGACCAGGATAGAGACCCTGCTGCGTGGGGAGAGGCTCCCGCCCGCGACGAATGAGGTCGCGCTCATAACCTCCAGTCCCGCCAAGATGCTCGATTTCGATATAAAGGTCAACGGATCGCCACTGGAGCGGCTTCGCGCAGACGGCATGATATTCGCGACATCCACAGGATCCACAGCATATGCGATGTCCGCCGGCGGGCCCATAGTGGACCCGCACCTGGATGCGATAGTCCTGGTGCCTGTGGCACCGTTCAAGCTCTCAGCCCGGCCCTGGGTGATCCGCGGGGACAGTCTGATAGAGGTCGATCTGAAGCTCCCGGGAAAGGAGGCGCTGGTCGTCGTCGACGGCCAGACGATGGCGACAGTGACGCATGGCGATGAGATAATCATGCGAAGAGCTGAGAGGCCGGCGCGGTTCGTGAAGGCCAGCAGGGATGGGTTCTACGAGAAGGTCAAGGCCAAGCTCGTCTGATCGTGAGGAGATTCGCGGAGCGCCCGGGATGTGACATGCGCGAGGATTAAGATCTACCCAGCTCTCCAACACAAACCATGCGCTTTTATGTCGTGAAGATCGGTGGAAGCCTGATCGGATGCGCGAAGGAGATCGTTCTGAGGCTCTCCATTCTCGCTGAGAGCGGGTACGGCTTTCTGGTGGTTCCGGGTGGCGGCCCGATGGCGGATCTTGTGAGATCTCTTTATAACAGGGGAATGGTGAGCGACGAGGCCGCGCACTGGATGGCGGTTCTGGCCATGGAGGAGTACGCGTATCTCCTGACAGACGGGACTGGCGCAGAGCCTGTGGATGCTCTCTCTCAATCGCAGGGTGTTCGCGTCCTGAGGCCTTACAGGTATCTCCTGGAGAACGACAGGGGGCTGGAGCACAGCTGGGATTACACATCGGATGCCATCGCGGCGCTTGTGGCGTGCCGGCTCGGCTCGGATATGATAAAGGTGACGGATGTCGATGGGGTCATGATTTCAGGGAGGCTGGTGTCTGCTGTGAGAGCATCTGAGCTCATGGGGCATCGGAGCTGCGTGGATCAGGGCACTCTGAGGATAATCGAATCCTGTGGGACGAGATGCTTCGTCCTCAACGGCTCCGTTCCCGATGAGCTCATCGCGATGGTTGAAGAGCTGCCTGAGAGATGCCGCGGGACTGTGATATGGTAATCCGAGAATCCCTAAATACCTGCTTTATATTATATAAAATATAATCTATATAATCACTTAGCGACATGGGCAGATCGCAGAAAAGGGGGGGTTAATAGGAATACTCACCCGATCAAGGATGTGTTTGCGATCCACTGAATCTCCATGAATCCGCATATGCCAGGAATGAGATCGAACCTTGCCTCCCCATCATTTGGGCACTGAAACGTCTAAAACCGGGCTACCACTCCATGTTAAACCAATTGAGCGAAGCCTGATAGGCATCACTAATCGTTATCTTCCGGTTCCGTATGCCCAAAAATGGGGAACTCAGGATCAAATCATCCTGGAGCATGACAGAACTAACATCAGTTGGCATGAAACACAGGAAAACAGCGTGCATAACGCGAATGTTCGGCCCGCGGTTAACGGGCGACAAATGCATTTGTCATGCTTTTTGGGCATCTGCTGTTCAGATCGCAAAGTTTATAGCAGGACGTCAAGAAGGAGTGACCGGAGAAGCATGAAAGACGTACCAGAGAAGTGTATATCGTGCGGTGTTACCCTGCTTGGCACCGGAGGCGTCAGATTTCCATGTCCGAGCTGTGGTGTGATCATCGCCAGATGCAACAGATGCAAGAAGCAGAGCAATATCTACACATGCAAGAGCTGTGGTTTCACCGGTCCATGAGGTGTTGAAGATGGGAACTGTAGCCGCAAAGATCAGAATCATGCCTGAGAGCACTGAAATAGACATGGAATCCCTGAAGGAATCCATCAGGTCAGTTGTTCCAGCATCCGTAAAGCTCCACGCAATGGATGTGCGACCGATCGCCTTCGGCCTCAAGGCGCTGATAGCTGTTGTCCTCCTTGACGACAGGGCTGGCGGCGGGACGGCGGAGGTGGAGGAGGCGTTCTCAAAGGTGAAGGGCGTGGAGTCGGTCGAGGTCGAGGAGGTAGGCCTCATCTGACCTCCCAATTTGTGGGCACGTAGATCAGCTGGAAGATCGCTACCTTCGCAAGGTAGAGGCCGCGGGTCCGAATCCCGCCGTGTCCATCCAACTGTTTTTACAGGCCGATCGTCAGTTTCGACTCAGAGCTCAGTCTGGACTCAGCCGACAGCGTGAGAGTCTTTCAAGAGGGCAGCGAAGCATTCAGATCTGGATCAGCTCACCGCATGATGCTGCTCTCAAAAATGGGGGGCAGATCCCGCTGAACAGCGACACTCATTGCTCGAGTATCCTGTGCAGATGGAACTGATGCGGCCCCAGCTTGCCTCCGAAGTTCCCCGCGGATATCCTGATCACGCCGGGAACCCTGCAGGCAGCCCTGATCCCGACGCGCATCGCCTCCTCTATCGCCTCCCTGCTTATCCCGTTGATCACGATCTCGTACCCTGCAGTGACGTTCTCAGGAAGTGCGCAGACCCCCTGCTCCTTCAGGCTGGGGCAGAATGCAACATTCGTAGAGGCCTTCAGGAACTTGTACCTGCTCCCGACCTTGGAGCCGCTCGCGACCACGCCTCCCGGGAACGGCGTTATCGTCCCTCTGAGCTTGCTTATCGCATCGACCGCGGCCTCAGCGGCCATGAGCGCAGCAGGCTGGTTCTGCCCCAGAATGTAGAAGTTGCCGCCGGCTATCCCATCAACTGCCCCGATGGTCTCCTCCACGAGGAAATCACCCTCCATGATGGGGATCTTGCAGAACTTCCTGTTGCAGTACTCGATCTCGCACTGGTATCCATCTCCGAAGTAGCCCAGCTTCTTTCCTGTGTCGAACTGCCTCTCAGCCCCGGGCAGGCCGTTGAACACAGCTGTTGTAGGAGCTGTGAGGACACACTGGCCTATGCGCGCCAGGAGCGACGTCTCCAGGCTCTTCCAGCTCATGTTGCATATCTGTATGTATACCCCGGGCCTACCGTCAGGCGTCTCGGTGGTTGGAACAATACATTCTATTCCGGCCTCAGCAGGGCACATTATCACCGAGGTCCCGAAGCCGGTGGCCTCGCGGGCCGCCTCAAGCGCCCAGCGCTCACTGATCGCGGTTATCAGCACCCTCCCAATCTTTATCGGGAACGCCTCCGCGAACGTATCATCTATCTCCACACCATTAATCTCCATTCGGATCACCTTGGATTGTACACAGCAAGCTCAAAGCCATCTCCTTTCCTGAACGCAGCAGCAGAGCACACCGGACGCTCGAAGGGGAGGCCGAAGAGGGATCTAGCGATGCTCGATGCGCTAGTCCCCTCCATGGATACGGGCTCGAATCCGGTCTTCTCATACGTCGCCACCATCCATGCATCCCCATCATGAAGCTCGATCTCCCTGACGTGGATCTCATCGTGAGCCGCGATTCCCATGACCGCGCGCCGCCCTGAGACGACGCCGGCGATTCTAGGAGTCCGGAGATCATCCCTCTCGTAACCGTAGGCCACCAGGCTCAGGGCCACGGCGTCCAGAGGTCCTGACCCGTCCTCGATCCGGTCGAATATCATGTCTGTGTGATCTCCGTTCGATACGACCGCGAAATCATTCGAGGCTCTTATGCATGGATATGTTATGTAGGGGTTCTTCAGGAGATCGGATGGATCGAGAGGATGCACAAATATCGAGGATCCGGATGCAGTTGCCCTGCGGTTCGGGAAGGATCTGGATGAGACCCTGTAGCCCACCCAGACCCCATCGCCGGAGATTCCGACTGCGACTATTCTCCCGACGTACACGTGACATCTCCCTCATAAAGAAGTCCGAACTTCCGGGCGTTCTCATCAGCCATCTGCTGGAGGACCCGGATCATCTCATCTCCACCCTTCATGCGGAAGAGATGCCTGTACCTCCCCTGTGCCTTGAGGTAATCCTCAACAGGCCTCTTTACATGGATCTTCTTGACGCCAGCAAGCTCTCCGTTGACGTACTCGTAGAGAGGCCAGAGGCAGGTCTCGACCGCAAGCCGCGCTATCTCCACAGTGGTCCCAGCCTCGAACGACCAGCCTGTGATGCACGGCGCGTTGACCTGTATGTACGCAGGCCCTGGAATCGATATGGCCCTCTTCACCTTCCGCCTGAGGTCCACAGGATAGGCGACAGAGGCTGTTGCGACATACGGCACTCTGTGTGCGACAGCTATGGCGGGCATGTCCTTCTTCGGCCTCGGGTTTCCGAAGCTGACCTTTCCGGATGGCGTGGTCGTCGTTGATGTGCATGGAGGTGTCGAGCTGCTCCTCTGGACGCCTGTGTTCATGTACGCCTCATTATCATAGCAAACATACTTCACATTGTGCCCGCGATCGAACATGCCGGATATGCAGCCCATGCCTATGTCCAGTGTGCTGCCATCGCCGGCTATGACGAAGACGTTATGGTTTTTCCCGAAGTGATTGAGAGCGGCTTCTATTCCAGAGGCGACAGCCGCTGCATTCTCGAAGAGCGAGTGGATCCACGGAACCCTCCAGGCGCTCTCAGGATACGGTGTTGTCGTCACCTCGATGCATCCTGTTGGCGTTGCAACTATCGTGTTGGGTCCAGCGGCGTCCAGTACCAGATTGATCACAGTTGGCATTGAGCATCCTGCGCATGCCCTGTGCCCGGGTGCAAGTAGCTTCTCCATAAAGATCCTCCTAAAGCAGATCCTCTCTCAGACTTAGGAACTCCATCTCCGCCTCAATTCCCCTGTCACGCGCTGCGATCGCCTTGTCGACGACCCTGCGGATGTCCCTGACCGTTATATCTCTGCCTCCGAGGCCAGCGGGGAACCCTATCACGGGAACCCTTGCCGGCGTGTTGTAAAGAGCTGCCTTCAGGTCTGTGAGAAGCGCGCCCTCGTTTCCGACTGTGACATCCTTCTCAATGACAGCGACGACCTCAGCATCCTTCAGCGCCTTTCTCAGAGCCTCGGTCGGGAAGGGCCTGTAGCTCCTGATCTTCACAAGACCCACCTTCAGCCCCTCGCTGCGCATCATATCTATGCAGTCCTTGATGGTTCCGATGACAGAGCCCATAGTTACAATCATCACCTCAGCATCATCCGCGTGGTATGTGTCTATCAGCCCTCCGTACCACCGGCCGAACTGCTCCGCAAACTCCCTGGCTACGGTCTCTATCTTGTTGAGGGCACGCCTGTGGGCATCCCACTGCATGTATCTTAGCTCTGTGAAGTACGATGGGTCCGCGAACGCTCCGAAGGTCTTCGGGTTATTCGGGTCTAAAATGTGCTCTGGCCTGTACGGCGGCAGGAACCTCTCGACCTCCTCCGCGCTCATGAGCTCCACAGGCTCATAGACGTGAGTGAGTATGAACCCGTCCATGCAGACCATCACCGGCGTCAGGATCTCAGGATCCTCCGCTATCTTGTACGCCTGGGGTATAGCATCAGCCGCCTCCTGCACATCCTCAGCGTAAAGCTGAATCCATCCCGAGTCCCGGGCGCCGACGCTGTCCTGCTGGTCGTTCCATATGTTCAGAGGCGCGCTGAGCGCCCTGTTCGCCACGGTCATCACTATCGGCAGCCTCATACCGGCTGCATTGTAAAGCACCTCCCACATGAGGGCAAGCCCCTGGCTTGTGGTCGATGAGTAGCATCTCGCTCCAGCGGCGCTCGCCCCGACGAGTGATGACATCGCCGAGAACTCGGAATCGACGGTGAGAAACTCCGAGTCCAGCTCGCCGTCTGCGACGAACTGCGAGAGGTGCTCGACTATGTGGGTCTGAGGTGTTATTGGGTATGCGGATATGACATCGGGAGCGCAGCACTTCACTGCATGTGCAACTGCATATGAGCCCTCAACGACCTTCATCCTGGCCATTCTCTCCTTCAGGCTCATCTCTTCCTTGGCGATCATCTTCATTTCTCCTCCAGGACCATATCTATCGCCTTTCTGGGGCATTCATGAGCGCAGACCCCGCATCCCTTGCAGTAGTCCAGATCCGGAACGAACAGTCCCTCGATCTGATGTATGCATCCCTCAGGGCAGTATATCTCGCAGAGGCTGCACTTTATGCATCTCCTGTGATTCACAACCGGGACGAATGTCCTCCATCCCCCGGTCTTGTTAACAACAGTGCTGCCTGGCTCTGTCAGAGCTGCAACTGTGATCTTCATCTGGCGACCCTCTCATAGGCTGTTCTTATGGCTTTGATGTTCTTCTCACCCAGGCTGCCTGAGAATCTGGTGAGGATCGACCTCTCCAGGCTCTCCAGTTTCACCTCTCCAGTCGCCCCGCAGAACGCGCCGAGCATTGTTGTGTTGACTATCGGCCTCCCGAGGGTATCAATGGCGATTCGAGTCGCGTCTATGGTCACCACCTCAGCCTCTGTGTTCAGTTTGAGCGCAGAGGCGTCTTTATCAGTATTTATTATTATCTTTCCATCCGGCTTCAATCCACCTGTCACATTGACGACATCGAGCAGTGTGACGTCCTGCACGATGACGTAATCTGGCTCGTAGACCTGGCTTCTCATGCGTATCGGCTTGTCATTGATCCTGGCGAAAGCCAGCACAGGGGCGCCTCTGCGCTCAACCCCGAAGGCGGGAAACGCCTGTGAGAACCTGCCGTCCTCGAAGGCTGCGATGGCGATCATCTCCGCAGCGGTGACCGCTCCCTGCCCTCCTCGCCCGTGAAACCTTATCTCCTTCACCTGCAGACCTCCTCTCAAGCCGAGAGGCATCAACCAGATAAAGCATTTTCGCGCAGAACGGATCATGGCTCTGTGGTGGACTGGAAGCAGATAAATAATTTATAAAAAATAAAAATTTAAACTGGCTGCACTGTGCAGGTTTACCGGTCTGATCTTGTTTCTCCCATGATCTGAAGCAGAAGCCTTCTGCGCCTGGGTCTGTTGTCCATATCAATAAAGACCATCTGCTGCCATCTGCCGAGGGCGAGTTCGCCGTTCACCACAGGCACTGTGAGGCTTGGGCCGATGAGCGATGCGCGGATGTGGGAGTGGCCGTTGCCATCGCCCCATCTCCGGTTGTGCTCGTACTCCTCACCCTCAGGGGCGACCCTCTCGAGCGCTCTGCGCATATCAGCCACCAGCCCGGGCTCATACTCAATCGTCGTGAGAGCGCCTGTGGCGCCAGGCACGAAGACAACCACAATGCCATCTGTCAATTCGCTGCTCCTGACGGCATTGACGACCATCCGTGTGATGTCCACCACATCAGCATCGCCCTTTGTCTCGAACTCGATGTGTCGTGTTTCGATCATAATGATCCGCATAAGGGAACAACGCAGGCGGTTTCGGTGCTCCAGCAGGAGGTCAATTTGTCAGTGTTGCTCTCACCATCTATACTCTCACCGGCCATACTATCAGCTCAGAAAACGCTTTATGGCGCATGGTCACCCTTGGATGGAATGGTCTGCATCCGATGATATTTTCGTGCCATTCCATCAGGAGCAGAGCGCAGCACTCAGCTCCTTTATCCGCTCCTCTATCACCTCTACGATTGTGCTGTTCTCCATGTACTCCAGGCTGCCCTGGCAGAACGGGCATGTGAAGTTGTTCTCGCTCGCCTCCTCGAAAACAAATCGGGCGCATCCGTTCACACATGCATAGAAAACATGATCCTTCTCGTAGCGGAGCCTGGCGTTGAGCTTGTTTATGAGCTTCCTGACCTCTGCCTCAAGCGCGCTGTCCAGGCTCTCAGGACAGAGCTTCCAGAGATACGTGAGCCATCCGCTGTCCGGGTCTCTCTTTCTCCTGTAGACTGCCAGCCTGTGCTCGTAGAGCAGATAAAGAGATCTTCTCACCGTATTGAGGCTTATCCCCGTGATCTCGGCGAGGTGCTCATCGGTCACCTCATCCTCTGGCATGGCCTCGACGATCCTCAGACCCTCCTCGCCAACGATCTTTAGCAGATATGCCCTGTGGATGGGATTCTCCACTGCTACCACTGGATCACCACTTGCAGTCTCTCTGAATTACAAAACAAACGATCTATTATATACTCCTGATTACTTATAAAGCTTCGCAGACTCTGTCGGAATATATTTTATGTTTTGGAGCAGGCCGGTGAGCATTTGAGCATCCAGTCGCTGCAACTACACGAGTTCGGCGCATGTGAAAGAGGAGGTCGTGTACTCGATTCATTGAACGTCTCTCAGGAATGATGATCGTTCGCACCACACCTCATAAATCTTGTGCTGCCACATGCTGTTGATCTCAATGATATGAGCACACGACCAGAGAGGAGGCATCACACCAGTGTATGCTGATCTCAGACAGCCATTACCATGAAAGAGCTCGATTGCATCGTGATTTTTACAAATCCTCGCACTCTAAATGTATTTGCTCAATATCGTGAGCGTACTTGAGTTACTGATCAAGTGAGGCCCTATCATCGGCCATAGTCGTTTATCCAGAAATCCGCCAAGAGGGCAATTTACCTCAACATATTGAGCATGTTCCTCTAAAGCCCTACCAGGAAGCACTTTCATCCTTCTGGCACGTCTTTCATTGCATCCTCTGTTTTCAGCGATTATAGTATTCCGTATAAGTTGATATAATATTGCACGCAACATAAAATCATTTATGAAGTATGACACATCCAGTAGCTTTTAAATGGATTTACATGAAGTGGCGCAAAGAACTATAGATCCGCCAATCTGCCTCCGGACTGCTGTATTGAATAATGTTTGAGAATCCGATAGCATGTGGCCAATTCATACTGATTGTAATTATAGTAAAAATCGATGGCGTTCGACCTTACAGGCCTTAATTATAGTATTCCGCATAAGTTGATATAATCTCATATGTCACATAAAATCATCTATGAAGTATGACATATCCAGTAGCTTTTAAATGGATTTACATGAAGTGGCGCAAAGAACTATATTCAACACAGCATCCCAGACAAAATCTTTTTATCGTATCATCGCTGCTACGAGATCTCCCGTTAATCCTGGAGGAGAATGTCACCGGAAGAGGGCAGTTCCGTCATAGATGCGCTGAGGGATATAGTCGGACCCAGGGCCTCGAACTCGCCGGCCGAGCTCTGCTGCTACTCCTGCGATGCATCTCAGGTGTATGGTCTACCGGAGTACGTCGTTCGACCTCTGACGACAGATGAGGTGTCCAGAATCCTCAGGCTTGCATATGAGCACGAAATCCCCATCACAGCCAGAGGCGCGGGAACAGGTCTAGCTGGCGGAGCAGTGCCTCTCAGAGGTGGCATAGTTCTCGACATGTCCGGCATGAATAAACTCCTGGAGATAGATGTGGAGAACCTGCAGGTCCATGTGGAGCCCGGGGTTGTTGTTGAGCAGCTCAACAGAGCTCTGAGGCCCCACGGCTTCTTCTTTCCGCCCAACCCGGGGAGCTCCAGCGTCTGCACGATAGGCGGGTTGATCTCAAACAACGGAAGCGGCATGAGATGCGTCAAGTATGGCACCACCAAGAGCTATGTTCTTGATCTTGAGGTCGTGCTGGCCGACGGCACTGTCATCAGAACAGGCTCCAAGGTCCTGAAGTCATCCGCCGGTTATGACCTGACGCGACTGATGGTCGGGGCAGAGGGCACTCTTGGGGTCATAACAGCCGCGCGGCTCAGGATCGTGCCCCTGCCTAAGAGACGAAGGCTGGTCATGGCATCCTTCGAGAGTTCTGAGCTCGCAGGCATGGCTGTTGTGAAGACATTCTCCGCAGGCATCGTGCCATCCGCATGCGAGATACTGGACAGCACGACCGTAAAGGTTCTCAGGCGGTGCGATCCAAAAATAGTGCTTCCAGATGGTGATATCATACTATTTGAGGTCGATGGAACAGACCTCTCGACAGCCGAGGATGCGAGAAGGGTATCGGAGGTGTGCACAGGCCTGGCGCAGAGCATCAGAATCGCATCCGACGATAGGGAGATGTCGGAGATCTGGGCTGCGAGGGAACTGGTTGGCGCTGCGATCTCCAGGCTCGATCCATCGAAGAGCCGGGTCTATGTAGGAGAGGACGTGGGGGTTCCGATGAAGGAGATTCCCACTCTGATGAGAAAGGTTCAGGAGATATCGGACAGCACCGGCATCCCGGCGATGAAGTACGGGCATATCGGCGATGGCAACCTGCACGTCGCGTGGTTCATAGATGTGAGCAGTGAAGAGGAATGGACCAGGCTCAGAAGAGCTGCAGACATGATACACAGAGCTGCCATAGAGCTCGGCGGGACTGTAAGCTCGGAGCATGGCATCGGCGGGTCAAGAGCTGGATACATGGAGATGCAGTGGGGGACATCTTTGGAGATCATGCGCGCGATCAAGCGCGCTCTGGATCCTAAGGGGATACTTAACCCGGGCAAGCTGGGTCTGTGAGGTGATGTCGGGTGATCGATATCGACCAGGTCAGGCGATGTGTGAGGTGCGGTGCATGCCGAGCGGTCTGTCCCAGCTTCGAGGTTCTGGGATGGGAGTCCTTCAACACCCGCGGGAGGATGATTCTGATCAGGAAAATCCTTGACGATATGGATGGCGCATGGGCGCTCGACAGCCTCGGGACGTGCACCACGTGCGCTCTCTGCTCTCAGATGTGTCCTGCTGGAGTCACCCCCTCGAGGCTCGTGGAGGATGCGAGGAGGGTGCTCGCATCCAGGAGTATCACGGGAGCCTGGCAGATCGAGCTGCGTGACAGGATCTCATCCACAGGGAACAGTCTGGGGGAGGTGGGGCGGAGGCACAGCTGGCTCAGAATGCTCGGGTCGGACGCTTGCTCAGATGTAAAGGCAGACCAGGTCTACTTTGCAGGATGCATGGCCTCCTACAGATACCCCGAGACCGCAGCGAGGACGTTCGGGATTCTGAGAGGATTCGGTGTCTCGCTCCTACCATCAGAGCGGTGCTGCGGCTCTCCGCTTCTCAGAACCGGCCTGGATGCCTCGGAATGCATGGAGGAGAACCTGCGCCAGATAAACGAGATGGATGTTGATGTTGTGATAACAGGATGTGCCGGATGCTACACCACACTCAAAAACGATTACGGTCTGAAGGTCATGAGCGTGGCGGAGTTCCTGGCCTCTCGCGTATCCGAGCTGGAGATCAGGCCTCTGGATCTCACGGTCACCTACCATGATCCGTGCCATCTCGGCCGCGTGAACGGCATATTCGACCAGCCCAGGAAGGTCATAAAGGAGATCTGCGAGCTGGAGGAGATGAGATACAGCAGAGAGCTCGCTAGATGCTGTGGCGGAGGGGGTGGCGTCAGGGCCGGATACAGGGATGTATCTCTTGAGATAGCGCGAAGGCGTCTCGATGATGCGCCTCCAGAGGCGAACTATATAGTGACAGCATGCCCGATGTGTGTCAGGAACCTGAACGAGGCAGGGGGCCACGGCAGGGTCATCGATCTCGTGGATCTCGTGGCGATGGCGTGCAGGAGATGAGATGGAGGGCATGGGCTCTGAAAGCGGCTATTGGAATACTGTGAAAGTGCTCACGTACGAAGGTATCGTCGGGGAGATACCGGTTCTGGAGATCTTCTTTATATGGGATTGTTTGCTCGCGAGACCCGTAGACAACAAGAGGGAAAAGTGGCCATCTGGAGGATCCAGAGCGGAGGGGAGATTCTGACATGGAACAGCCAGGCGGGTCTACACGAGGCTGAGCGTTGGTCGAGCGATCGGAATACTAAAACGCTCTCGCTCTTATCCATCTGATGACTTGCCTAAAGAGATATTGGGTCCTGCTATGCCATCCATGGCAGATAAATGAGGATTCCTATAAGCCACCCATTAAAATCTTTATATACTTTAGATACTATTATTAATTATTAATTCTTTTATGGATTGGGCTCTTTTTGAGCTTAAGAAGAAGGACGCGGCACGCAAGCGAGACACGAAGCTTCTTCAGGTCTCAGAGTTGATAGACTAGGAGAGTATACGTGTGCATCTTGAAGTGATGTACGATAACAGGAGTGAGCGGGGAGGCAGGCCGAACTGCGATGTGATAATGATGTTCAAGGTTCTGGTACTTCATCAGTGGTATGGCTTGAGCGAAATGTAGGCTGAGAGGCAGATCGCGGACAGGATCTCATCCATGGAGTTTCTCGGCTGGCCGGCTGAGATTCCGGATTCCAGGACGATATGGCTGTTCAGAGAGCGTCTCAGCAGAACCGGTATGCACGAGGTTGTCTGGGCTGAGTTTCAGAGCCAGCTCGATTCGATGGGTCTGAAGGTTGTGAGTGGGACTGTGCAGGATGCAACTTTCATCGAGGCGGATCCTGGAAGCTCAAAAAAGCCACGCGGTGACGATGCAAAGACGCGTCGGAGCAGGGATGGGACGCGGGCCAAAAAGGGCAATGAGGTCCACTTCGGATACAAGCTACATCAGAAGACAGACCTCAATTACAGCCTCATAAGGGATATAGATACGTCTACAGCTTCGCTTCACGATAGCCAGATAGATCTATCCACAGAGAACGAAACCGTCTTCAGAGACCGAGGATACTCCGGCGCAGAAGCTAAAGGTATCGATTACACAATGAAAACGCAAACCTCCCAGGAAACCTCTTGGAGAATTCGATAAAGAATACAACTGCTGGATAAGCAAAATCAGAGCACCATGCGAACGACCTCATGCCGTGATAAAGAGAGTCTTCAACGCAGGCACCGTGCTTGTTACCACAGTCAAAAGAGTGCACGTGAAAATGGTGGTCAATGCTATCGCTTATAACCTCTACCAGCTCTGCACACTCAAAAATGCCAGCATAATTTGAACCTAGCGGAGGCTATCAAAGTAAATACCAAAAAACATGGTAAAAACATGGCAAATCAGGAAAATTCGGACCCAAATATGCCAGATAAACAATCAAAGCCAGGTGACGAGCTGAAGATAAGTGTAAATAGGAATCCTCGAATGATTACAGCAGCAAAACCACACAGCCTCCAAGTTACCAAACACATAAGAGCGTGGTAGACTACCCAAAGTCAGGATAGCTGCGAAAATTATTTATCGATGGTCGGGGGAAAAGAACATGCTCAATCCGTTGAGGTAAATTGCCCTCTTGGCGGATTTCTGGATAAACGATCATGCCCGATGATAGCGGCTTCACTTGATCAGTAACTCAAGTACACTCACGATATTGAGCAAACTATCGAGCAAACACAGGGAAAACTAAAGAAAGGAGGGTATTGTAAAGGGTATTGTAAAGTTACAAATTAATATTAATGGTGGCAAAGCGTCATCATGAATAAATGGAGGGCGCTCTTATCCATCTGATAACTTGCCCGGAGAGGCAGCAGTCATGCTATGCGCTCCTGGTGAGCGGATGAGTGCATTCAGCAACCTACCGCATGACCTCCAAGTTGCTGGATACATAAGAGCGATGGAGGTATATTGGAGGTATATAAATGCAGGCACTCAGGAGACCATCCGGGTGATTTAGCAGGGAAGTGGGTGCATGACGAAAAGGTCCACAATGCATACGAAAAGTCAGTCTCAACAAAGAGCTCCAATAACACGTGGGCGTGGGACTCTATGGCTATCGATTTCTATCTTATTATCGTTTAAAATAAACGCATTTCGCTCTTATGTAATTAGCAACTTGGAAGTCTTGCAATATGGTTGTTGGAAGCACTCTTTCAATCGATACGAACACAATATCAGAACCAGTGCCTATTCTGACAAGTCGCCAGATGAATATGAGTGATATGAGTGAAAAATTTATGGGAGACAAACCTTCCAGACCAACTTAATGGAGGATGACTGCCTAAATGCACGCCATGGAACTTTTTTTAATAACAATATTTTCTTTTGTTTTATTCTTGACATTTTTTATCATCGATTTAAAACATCGTCGTATCTTACAATCGATTTCATCATTATTGATATATCTTTCTGGGATTTTCGCAATTTACAATGAAAAGTTACTTATTTATAAAGAAATATTGATGATGTCATATACTTCTTTGTGGTTTTTATTAATAGCATATATTTATTCTGAATATATTATAAAAACTTTAACTTGGTTATATGGAGTAATAAAGTCGGCTTGGTGTACGGGGCTGGGGAAGGCGATATACCTTACCTACATCCTGGGAATAATATGTGTGGCATTATTGGTATCAGACGAAATACCTCCAGATGCTATTGTTAGCCGGATAGTCGAAACCACCGGCATGTCAACATTTGCCATTCTTTTTATAGTATTATATACTTTGGCGGCTTTTTTAATTTCCATATATATTCAATTCTTTATCTGGATATTAACCAGAGTAACTGTATTTATTAAATATCTCTTAGCAGGATTGATTTCAATCCTGAGCAAAACCTGGCACCTAATAAAAGCTGCAATATCACATATTTTATTGGCCATAAAGGGCGCATTAACTTGGTTATATGGAGTAATAAAGTCGGCTTGGTGTACGGGGCTGGGGAAGGCGATATACCTTACCTACATCCTG
>JARYLI010000012.1:778-2006 GCA_029907715.1 Methanothrix sp. | reverse complement strand
TGGGAATACTATGGGTAGTTTTAGCTGCATTAAATATAATTTCTGTGTCATCTATGTTGTCATCTGTGTTGCCTTATCTGCTAATTAGCACGAAGTTATATTTGTTAGCATTTTTGCTTACTATCTTAGTACTTTTATTGGCAAAAAATATAAATTTTTTACAACAAAAGGGGGTGGTTGTTACTACAATCGTCTCTCTTTTGTTTTCACTTACTATTATATGTATAAAAATTTTAATTGATCGTTTATTTAATAATCCTTCGATATGCTTCTTAGAAAAAACGATTCTTGTAGAAAACACGATTCTTGGATTATATATTATATTATTAATATCATTATTTTTGTTGTATGATAAACAGATTAGAGAATTTATTAAATGGTTTATTTTTACAGTTTTAACGCACGAGATGTTAAATAAATTTATAAGCATATTTATTAATGTATTTAAGGGTATTAATCCATTTATTATTCCAATATCTGTAGCAATAAATTATAATATAATAGAGAATATACTAGATTTTAATTTAAGCATTCCATATAAAATTTATCTAATTGTTGTTATTCTCTTTTTAACTACCAGTTTCTTAATTTGGTTAGAACACTTTTGCTCTGTAATTTGTCTATACTTGAAGATGTCATATAAAACTAAACATTATTTAGCAATTTCTGTAATTTTAATATCGATATTAATTCTTTCATGGGAGAGTTCTTTACAAAGCAATGAAAATATTGAGCTAGCTATTCATCATTATGATGTGGCTTCTAATTATAGTGTAAATTGTAATGACAGAATAATATTAAATAATATAGAATCAAATTATACACTTTCAATTTATTATTCCCGTTGGGCTCGCATATTCAATATTTTCAACCCAATATCTTGTGAAATTCAAGGGAATGCATATCGCCGATTAGGAAAAATTAATGGCATGTGTAGTCAAACCGATGTATATAAAATATATTATTATAATTTATCTATCAAGTATTATGATAATGCTATATCGATGTATGACATATGGCCGAGATGGTATCGTAATTCTTCTACTGTATGGAACAACAAAGGCATTGCATTTGCTGGCCTCCAAAGGTATGATGATGCGATCGAATGCTATGATAAAGCGATAGAGTTGAAACCTGACTTTGCCGAGGCATGGAACAACAAAGGCATTGCATTTGCTGGCCTCCAAAGGTATGATGATGCGATCGAATGCTATGATAAAGCGATAGA
>JARYLI010000012.1:0-679 GCA_029907715.1 Methanothrix sp. | reverse complement strand
AGTTGAAACCTGACTTTGCCGAGGCATGGTATAACAAATGCATTGCACTCAGAAAGTTAGGACGGATAAGTGAGGCTGAGGATGTGTGTTAGAGAGCTGGTGAACCCTTGGTTTATAGTCCTTTGCGTCACTCCATGTAAACCCATTTAAAAGCTACTGGATATGTCATACTTCATAGACGATTTTATGTGATATTCTATATTATAGCAACTTATGCGGAATACTATAATAGTCCTTTGCATCGGTCATCAGTTAAGGATTTTATGTAAATATATTAATTATGAAATTTGACAAATTGAGATCACGCCAGATTGGAGAGTTTGATTCAAATCGACCGCCTGTGGACTTGATTCCTGATAGCAGTACTGAGGCGAGATAAGACTATTCGCTCTTATGTATTCAGCAACTTGGAGGATATGCAGGCCGGTTGCTGAATGCACTCAATCGCTCGCCACGAGCGCAAAGCGTGACTGGTGCCTCTTCGGGCAAGTTATCAGATGGATAAGAGCGAGACTATTAAGTCCAATTCTACACATGTCGATCTTAACCGATGACGCATGTCGTCCTTTGCGTCACTTCATGTAAATCCATTTAACATCTACTGCTCAGTAACATTAATTTTTAATCATATTGTAGTGTCGTTTGAGTTTTGCTCTGGCGTTATCTTTGCTGAACTTCC
>JARYLI010000011.1 GCA_029907715.1 Methanothrix sp. | reverse complement strand
GTTTTGTGATCGGTTTGTGCAGGTAGCTGTGCAGGCAGCATCCCAGGCGCGGGTCATATCGCTCGCCCTTCTTCGTCGCCAGCCACATCAGGATGCGCTGGCGAACGCATTCCGAGGGATCAGCGGTGATCTGCATCGCTCCGCTGGAGTTCAGAGCGATATCGAGCGCGCCGTGGCATCTGCACTCGCCCGTCTCGAAGATTCTTCCGTTCGTTACAAGGCATCCATACGCCATCTCTGTGACCTCCTCTCCAGGCCCGAAGACCGGAGCTTGCGCCATGCTACTCTCTACCACCTGATTCTGACTTCTACAACCACCCCTCAGCTCCAAGCCCGCAGCACGGGCCGTCGCCATGGCTAAACGCTCCGGACACGCTCCCGCACCACCCCTCAGCTCCAAGCCCGCAGCACGGGCCGTCGCCATGGCTAAACGCTCCGGACACGCTCCCGCTGCCTGACACACTCAGGTTTCCAGTCACGGACAGCCCGCCCTTTATAACCACGCCGTCTTTATGAACTTCGATCGCAGTCTCGCCATGCCTGAGCTCGATCATCCCGTGCGGCCATATCCGGATGTAGCAGTTCGGGATCTCAAGGTTCTCAATGACAACCTCTCCAACGCGCTGACTGTAGTGCCCTCGCAGTATCGCCCGCGCTCCGATGTGGTCATACGGGCTGGTGTGCAGCTCTATATCGCCGTTCTGCCAGAACACCATGTGCGAGCGCGGATCTTCGCGCACGCGGTTCTCAAGCTGTATGAGACCGTCGTCATCGAACCAGAACATCGACCCGCAGCGGTGGTGGAACTTCACTCTGTATTTCGGTTCCAGCTTCGAGAAGGTATTCCTGCCGAAGTACTTCAGGTACGTACATCCCTGGATTTTGTCTATGTTGTCGCATTTGCTGCAGTCCGGCGTCTGGTGCCCAAGCGGGCACTCGTAGCACCATACCTCGTCGAGCGAGTCGTGCCACCATTTATGACAGTCTGGCAGCTTCGGATCGGGGAACCACGTGAAATCAGGCAGGTCTCCAGCAGTCCTCTCCGGCGGCTCCCACTGCGCTCTTTTGTGCACGTAGTCGTAGCAGTACCGTGTCGAGTTCGGGCGGCACAGCGGCTCCTGCTCCAGGTTCGGGATCGTGCCCAGGACTATAGGCATATCGTCGTAGGGATGTGCGACCAGGATCATGTCACCGATGCGCGGTGTCCACACCTCCCCCTGGTACTTCCCGCTGTATCGTTGCAGGCAGAGCACCCTCTTTCTCACTATGTACTCGTCCTGCGGCTTCAGCGCCGGGATGCGGTGCTTCAGGAGCATCGTCACGTAGTTCCACTTCTTGTCCGCCGGATACGGTTCGACGTGCGGCTCCACATCGAGCACCTGGTAGACGTGCAGTCTTCCAATGTCAGATGCATCGTTTCTGGCTGCGTTGTCATACGTTCTGTTGCGGACGTTCATCATTCACCACCCGGACTCGTCAGCGCTTCGTTCAGTCGCTCAAGGTCTTCGTCGCTCAGCTCCACCACCTGGTCAGGGGCGACCTTATCGATCTCGACATATGATGAGCTCAGTGAATGCGTATCGACTTCGAGTTCAGAGACCAGCCCGGAGGAGTCGAGCGTGGTCACAGCCTTCACTACGATCCCGACTATCTTCATGCTCGGCCCGTACCGCGTGTGCTCAATGCAGTCAGCTCCAGGAATCCCGTAGCGGTTCGCTGGCGTGTACGAGACCACAGAAGCCACGGGCGGGATCATGCTCACCACCGTGGGTTTGCAGACATCCTCCCTGTCCTGGTAGTATATGTACAGGTTCTCTGCAACCTGCTTGCACCTAGCTGCGTTCGCCCCGATCAGGTAGACGGGCGGGGCGTACAGCACGCCGTTCTCTTCGAGCTCTTCTTTCGTCCCGACCTTCATATAGCGATGCGTCGGCGACTGCGACGGTATCGCCGCCCCATCCGGATCGGTGATCGGGTCGTGCGGCGAGCTCCCTATCACGGTGATCACGTTGCGGTATCCTATGATGTTCGCGTCCTGCGTTCCCCTCAGGAGATACCCGTCGAGGTTGATCGCATGGCGAGCAGCCTTGTTCGGATCTATAAAATAGAATGTATTATCTTCGTCCACAAAATATATCGCACCAGTGAGATCCTGCAGACGGTTGAACGCATTGAAGTAGTCGCTGCCCGCCTCGAACTTCATCCCGTTCTTCGGGATGTGCTTCACTGCTGTATCGATCACCCTGCCACCAGTCCACCCGTAGTCGTTCAGCAGGTCGTTCACGATTCTATAGACGTTCAGCTCCTCCGCCGAGTACTGATACGTCTTCTTCAGGTTCCCGGAAAAACCACCGTGCGTTCCAGACGCCTCGATCTTGCATATGTCTTCGTGCACAGAGACCTTCTGCACGTGCCCCTCGAACCACTTCCACTCGCGCGTCTCTACTGTCACACATTTGTCTTTCGTGACCGTCACGCTGCACGATATCGGGTCCTCGGGCACGAACGCCCCGTAGAACTGCTGCCGGCAGTTCACGAGCTCTATGTCTATCTTGTTCGCCTCCGACGGGACATCAGAGCATAGCTCGGCGCGGATCGACTTCACGTATTCTGACACGTCCCAGCCCGCGATCTCAAGGTGCGGCTTTATCATCAGTCGTTCGCCTCCCGGAATCGGAGCGTGACTCTCTGCTTCGCGTCCTTGGTACCACCCTCCTGGGTCACGTCCTTCCCGACCAGGTACATGCACAGGGTCTGGAAGTACGTCTTCACTACGTGCGGCCCGCCGCGCATGACGCGGACGGCTTCGAGCAGATCCCGCTGCAGCGTCACGAACTCTATCGTCAGCGTCCACAGCCCGTAGTCGTTCAGGCACTGCGTCTTCGGGCGCGTCCCAGGGCAATCGTGCTCTTTCACGTTGTTCTCCTGAGACCACTTGATCCGCACCGGGTTCGGGCGGCTGCGGTCTGGATTCTCCGGGTCAAACTTTCCCAGCTCCAGGCTCCCTATCTTGACCTGGAACGGCGCTTCATCGGGTGATTCTTTTATTATTATATCTACCACCAGAGCTCACCCCCTGTAATGGCCTATGTTTCTCATCATCAGTTCCTCAAGCCGCGATCTGAGCGCGCGGAACAGCTTGTCCGCCAGGTCTTCGATATCGTAGTCGCTGTCTATACGCGCCTCACCGATCAACGGCCCGTTGATCTCGATCCCGCTCACGCTGGAGAGCGCGCTGGCTGTCTCGCTCTGCTTCTCAAGAATCCGCTCAAGCGAAGTCGACTCCCTCACGACTTCAGCGGGCACGATCTCCTCGCCTCTGTGAGCGAGCACGAGGCCTGTCTCGGTGATGATCCCTCCTGTCTGCATCGCAGGTACGGCGTTCTCAGCGGGTTTAGGAGCTGTGCCACCACCGGCGGTTTGTTCTGCGGACTGCACGCTGCCCTCACTAGCTGCGGCTGGTTCAGCGGACTGCACGCCCCCTCCGCCTATGCGGTACTGCTTGCTCCCTATCGTGACGGTCATCCCGCCGCCCCATAGCCCTCCGACCATCGCTCCCAGCGTATCTTTCGCTGCTCCCAGCGCGGCTAGCGGGTTCACCTGCGCTGTGACTCCCGCGCCATAGTTGCCCTCAGCGGCTTGCTGCGCCTGGTTCATCGCCCCAGTCAGCGGCTGCTGGATCGGTTCGGGCGTGCCCTCAGGCGCGTTCACCGCGCCACTCTTCGGCACCTCGCTCGGTGGCAGCGTCATCTTCGGCGGCGCGTAATTCTTGATGATCTTGATCAGCTCCGGCGAGATCTGCTGAGCAAGCTCTGCTGAGGGAGTTATTCCAAAGAACTCCTGCAGGTATGCAGCTCTGAGCAGGTCGGTGCCATACACGTCGCCATAGTCCTTCAGCAGGTTCCCGAACGCTTCTTCGACTGCCTTGCGGTCGAACTCTGTGACCCCAAGCCGCCCACCGATCCTGCGGGCTTCGTTGAGATGCGTGTCTGTGATGTGTGCTGGTCGGTTCTCGGCCCCGACAGGAGCTCCGACAGCGTAGCCCGCCAGCCAGTCAAGCCCGCGCTGGTACTCTTCTTTCGATTTGGCAGTGCGCTTCATCTCCTCCCCGAAGCGCTGCTCAAGCTCGCTGCGTGCGGTCTCGTACACCGACTTACGGCGCTCTGTGTCCCCTCCGAGCCCCAGGATCGACTTCAGGCCGTTCACGATCCCGTTCACGATCTTATCGGGAAGCGATACGACCCACTCCCAGAACGATGTGAACTTTATGAACAGCCCGCGCAACCACTCCGCCCACGGTCGGAGCAGGTTGTAGATCGCCTCGATCCAGCTATTTATAAGCTCGATAAAGGCGACCCCGAGCTCGCTGTGCGAGAGGAGCTGCTTGACGAACTCGATGATCTTCGAGATCGCAGTGAACGCCATGCCGATCGGGGTCAGCGCCAGCGTCAGCACCCCGCCTCCGGACAGGTTCAGGCCTCCCAGCGCGTTCTTCAGCGCGTTGAACGCCCTGCTGAGGATATGCGTGCGCTGCTCCACCATGTACAGCACGACAGCGATTGCCATCAGAGCCAGCAGCAGCGGATGAGCTGCTAGCGCGGTCATCGCCCCGCGCAGCACTCCAAACGCTCCGGCGACGGTCTCGGTCGTGATCCCCAGCGCTCCAAGCACCCCTGTCATCGCCATAGCGGCTGCCGCCACTGCAGCGATGCCCGACAGGACGGTGAGCAGTATCAGAGCGAGCGCGGCGAACTCCTTCGCTCCGGGTATGTTCTCCAGCACCCACGAGAGCGCTGCCATTGCTCCAATGAACAAGTTGATATATGGCATAAGCCCCTCGCCTAGCGTCTTCGCTATCTCCCGGAGCACTTCGTTGAGCTTCGCGAACCCGGACACTTCAGGCTTGAACTCTGCGAGCGTGCCTCCTCCCGGCAGCTCCTTTGTCTGATATGCTCTCTGAAGCTCTTCGGTGATCAGCATCCCGTAGATTTCATCTTCAGACATCCCGCGACGCTTGTAATACGGCCTTTCCGCCATCTGAGCCGCTTTTTCACGCAGTCTTTCGAGATCTACGATCTGACCAAGCCCAGGCAGGATGTTCTTTATCATCTCCTTCCTGCCCTCGAATATCGCCTGCGCGACTGCATATCCAGCATCAGCGGCCCCTGTTTCTCGTATCGACTCTTTCTCCAGGATCTCGACCAAGCTTTTCGCCTGCTCGGCTGTGATACTTTTTGACCTGCGGATAACATCAGAGAATGCTACCGCGCGACCTTCTGCAGTCGCACCTGCTATTTTGTCAGCTTCGCTTGCCCATTCTCTTACTGCATCCGCTACTTCCGGCCCACGCATCGTCGCGATCGCCCCTAATGTGGTCTCAAGCGAATCGAACGCCTGCGCTGCACCCCAGATGGCTGCTGAACCGCCCAGTGTTCCAAGGATCGTGCTTATGTCAGAATCTATATCTTTCAGGTTCTTTCCAAGCTGCCCTATCTTCTGGATGCCGGTAGTCATCGATGTAGATATCGCATGTCCTAGCTGCCCGAACGCGGACTGCACCCTCCCAACGGCACTGTGTACGACATCGAACGCACTGCCAGTCCGTGAGACTGCACCCAGCATCGTGGCTCCAATCGACGATATACGGGTCTGCATCGTGCTTATACTGGACATTGTCGAGGATATTGCAGTCGCTGCCTTGGTCTGTGCAGAAGTCATCGAATTGGTAGCGCTGGAGACGGCGCCAGCCGCCTGGCTGGTGGTAGATGATACAGCTTCGATCGCACTGGTCGCGGCACTCTGCACGTTTTCCATAGCAGCAGCCGTTCCCTGCATGGCGCTGCTTATGCTGGACGCTGCGACCACAGCCGTGCTGGACATCTGCTCTATAGTCTCAGACGCTGCATCAGAAGCATCGTCCACCGACTCGATCGCGCCAGAAACTGCTTCTGCGAAGCTGTTAGCGCTGGCCACAGCACCAGATGTCTGGAGGTTCAGGCTCGCAGCTACTGTTTTCCCACTGAGCTCGGCTACCTGTCTCTTCAGATCCTGAACTTTCTGGATCACCTGCTGGTTCTCAAGAACCAGTCTCAGTACCAGAGATCTGACTGCGTCCATACCATCACGCTAGTATGTCTTCTTCGTCTTCCATCAGCATCTTCAGTCCAGCCTCGATGCTCTCGATCATGTCTTTCTGCTCAGCGCGCTTCCTCTTCAGGTACTCCCTGAGCGCTGCAGGGTCACGCATCTTAGCATACGTCTCTACGTCCATCCATCCGGCGTCCTGCACGCTCGGCGTGCGGCTGCGATCTATGAACATGTTCCCGGTGTGAACGTGGGCCATTTCCAACCCAACCATTGAAGCGAAGGCGATCTGAGCGGGCGTCAGCTCGTCGACGTTTCCACCACAGAACCTGTATCCTGCGGCGTGGACTGCTGCCCAGTGGAGTCCTTCATAGCTCTGAAAAAATCAAGAATGTGCTCCTGCGGGACGAACGTCAAGGACATTATCGCCGCGCCGATCTCGACAGCAGCGAGCCCGATGAGATCGTCGACGGCGGCTCTCACATCGTCGTCCACGATCCCGTACCGGCACATCTCGATCATGTATCTCATGAACTTCTCGGACAGAGCGCCCCTGGTCACCATCCGGGCGACGGTCTCGTCGACGACCCCGTTTCTGAGCCTGTCGACGGAATCGGACGATATGTTCGCAGTCACCAGCTCTCCCATGGCTTCGTCTATCGTGTACCCAAGCGCGCTGACTATCTGCGCCAGCTCCCTCGTCTTCAGGGGACGCACGTCGACATCAGCATCATACGCCTGCACGTGTACGGTCTTCCGGAACTGCGAACCCAGCACAATAAGGTCACGTGTGAGCTTTGCACTCATCGCACCACCACTCCCAGAAACAGTATGTCACGCGCACCAGAAAAAGATTACCTAAAACGAAGATTGCCAGAGGGCGCTGCCAAGAACCCAAGGAGGTTGTAATGAAGGGAGCAAAACAGATGCCCCCTGGCAATCGATACTACGCATTGATAGTATATATTCGTTTCGACCTTACTTTGGCCTCCTCCTCAGGAACTTGAAGTTATATGAGTTCACTATCGTGTTGTTCTCCTGGTACCTGCGGGCGTGCTCTGTTACCCTGCAGTACATCAGTGCTTCGATGAAAGGTAGCTGCCCAAGGTTCGGAGTCGGCGACGTCCATTCGCCGCCGCCGATGGGCACGCTGAGTCCGCCGTACTTTCTTGGATGTATTATTATATGGAAGTAGTTCGGCTGGCCCTCGTCCGCCTGGTTCTCAAGCAGCGTTGTCAGGTAGTTTATATCCTCTGGCGACATCGCGGACGCGCCGTTCATCAGGAAGCTACCGAACTCGAACGTCCCGCTGAATCTCATGTTCTTCACAGTCAGCGTCCATGGCAGATGGCTCCCGCTCCCATCCTCCTCGTCGACTGTGATCGCTTTGGTGTACGTCAGCGATCTCAGCGGGAAGTACACCCCGGCGATCACTATCACGACATCGTGTATAGACCTGGCTATGAGCTTCACGGTCTGCGACGTATTCGGCAGCCCGTCAAAGACGTTGGGGCCAGGCGGGATCTGCCCATAGTTTATCAGGCTCTCGGTTTCAGGCATTTACCACCACCTCACTCAGCAACTTTATCAGACCAGTGCCCGACGTACATCGTTGTCTCCCACCTCAGGATGTGCCCGACCGGCTGAACCCACATCTGGATCTTCGCAGCGTTCCTGTCCAGCGGGTTCGGCGTCACTGTGATCTTGTAGTCATCGAGCACGCTCTTCTCAGCGAGAGACGCCAGCCAGAGCTCCATCGAAGACTGCACTCTCTTCAGGTTCGTCCACGTCCTCTTCGCATGATAGAATGCAGAGACCGTTATGTCGAGCTGCTGTATGCAGTGTGAAATCGTAGCCATATCCACCAGTAGCTTGAATACATCGCTGGCATTGCTTGTGTCCTTGTTCGTCGAGATTCCGACGTAGGGCCTGACGCCCTGGCCGACTTCGGCGACGCCCGACACGGAGGCGATGCCCTGATCCTTCACGAGGACATCAAGACCACATTTGTTCAGGAGCTCTCTGTGGCTGTCGTTGAACTGCCAGAGCAGCCCTCCAGCAGAGCTGAGCGCGTTGATCGGCTCGGCTATGCTGCTACCTAGCTGGAGCGAAGCCTGCTTTCCAGCGACAGCGCCGACAATCAGGTCGCCGTTCGCGTTGTAGTAGTTCGCCCCGATCGTAAGCCACGGGTTGTTGTACGACATTCCAAGCTGCGTGGCTGCGTCTATGTCATACCCGCCTTCAGCAGCGGACAGGTACGGGATCGCTACGAAGCACTGGCACGGTCGGAACCTGTCCGCCATCTGCTCTGCATAACCGCTAAGCAGCGCCACGAGGTCGTATGTCCCCTCTTCGGCTTCATGCTGCGTAATGCAGCATGTGTTCGGGTACACGCCCGGAGGCAGGTTCAGGGCCTGCTCGAAAGCTAGCTCCCAGTCACCATACGTGATCGGGCTGCCGTCTGCGCCACCGGTCAGCTCAAGCGTCACGCCATACTTAGGCAGTCTCGTCTCTCCCACCGTCCCGACGTATCGGACGTAGGGCGAATAGCCCATCCGGGCCTCCATCTCCATGACAGTGTCTATATTGTTGTAAGTCGCTATGTGCAGCCCGCCGTAGTACAGCGAGATCTTTCTCGTCGAGTACTTCAGCACGGCCTTGATCTGGTCTGTTGTCTTCGGCTCCTCGCCGGTGTAGAAGGTCAGCGTCCCGTTCTGCTTGTCGAGGTAGACCTTGCCCTGTCCAAGCTGCTCCTGGCTGTAAACGATCGTCTTCGATACTCCGCCAACAGTCACCATGTTGTACGGAGACTCCAAGTAATCGTCGTACTTCAGGTGGTACGGCCCCACGGTACCATCCCCGGCGAACGTCTCTGTGTCGGTCGCTTTCAGATCTCCCTTCTCGATCTTCAGCGAGAGGCTGTTGCCCCAGTTCCCGTCAGATGTCGCCCAGAACCTTCCAACGGCGGTGCTGCCACTGGAGACGGCTGTGGCGTCGACATACGCCTTGCTGTACCCGTTCCCCATGACGCGGATCAGGTACAGCATGTTGCACCCTTCTCTCAGCGCCAGCTTGGCCTGATCTACAAGCTCGCCGCTCCCGAACGTCATGGAGACTTCGGCTTCGGTTGCGAGCCCTATCGGGCGCATACCAGGCCCCCTGTCTGCTGTGCCTATTATCAGACAGATTCCACGCCCGACGAAAGGTGCTACTCTCCCGACCGGCTCTATATCGAGTACGTGATGCACATACTTCGACGGATCTCCAAGTCTCATAACCCCACTCCCCTACCAGATTCAGACTTCGAGCTCTATGATTGTGTTCACCGGATCAAGTCCAGCTTTCTTCTTCTCGCTCGCCAGCTCAATGTACTTCTCCTGCGAGATGTACCCTCGCCGGTAGAAGTCAATCAGTCTCATCTTCATTCTCACTTTCTTGCCCTCCTTCCTTCTCGCCATGTCAATCACTCTCATGGTGATTCATCGTCGCTGGCTTCACCATGCAGGTCTCTCAGCGCGGCATCTTCTGAGCCCACCCGCGCGTCGTACCTCAGGAATTCACCAACCTGCTCAGTCCACGTCAGCAGATACTCAAACCTCATGTCGACCGTAGCGCTAAAAACGTTTTGCGATACCGCCGGATCATATTCTGTCGTGTTGTACGCCCCTCCGGCGATCTCGACGAATCGGAGGCGGTCGGTCTCAAGCGTGTACATGTCAGAGTTTGCCATGACATGAGTTAGCAGTTGTGTCATTATGCTGTCGCGCTCAAGTCTCGACTTCGCCCTTACTGTCACGGCGACGGTCGCTGTCATCGCTGCTCCGTAGATCTCTTCGTAATCTCCAGTCTCGGTGCGGTACGATTCCCACGGGCCATACGACCCACGGAATCCAGCGGTGCAGGAGACGAACCCGACAGCGACGTGCGGATAGACAGGGCGGTTGATCACCTCCCCTGCCTTGAACTTCGTGACTTCTACTGGCTTATCTCCCACCGTGTATTCAGAGGGTATGAAATCGTAGATCTTTTGCACGACTTCGGGCGGTATCATCACCACACCTGCTTAGACTTGAACAGTGGTACTCGCTTCGGCCCGGCTCCAGCTCGGACTGCGAGGGCGATCGCGTTGTTCGCTGCTTCCCGCAGGTGATCCAGCGTCTCGATCGTGCGGTTGATCACGGTCTGAGCGGGGCGCATCTCTCCAGTCCGCTCGTCGATCTGCACCGGAAGGTTGTTGATCGCGTGGTCTGCATACGAGAGATACGCCAGATAGGCGGCGTATCTCATCACAGCTTCATCGAACAGGTCAGGCGGGACGTTCCCGCCCACTATAGTCCGGACGTATACAGTCGCGGACTGGATGTGCATCTCTATAGCTCCATCCTGGAACTCGTGCCCTTCCATGTTCAGGCACTTCAGCACATCCTCAACGGTGACTGTCATTTCAGCTCCTCCAGATACGAGTCTATCATATCGTCTATCGCGTGTGTCGGCACCACCCGGCTGGCCTTGTTCGGCGGGCGGATATCCCACGCCTGTGGCGACAGCTCCTCGATGTGTCTGTAGATCGTGTCGCTCACATCTGAGACCAGCAGCGTCTTGAACCCGTAGCTCTTCTCCACCGGCCCCTTGATCGGACAGTTCATCTCGTACTTCTGTGCGATCGCCCTCTGCACCGCTGCCCTCATCATGTGCAGGAGGTCGTTCACGCGGACAACCTTCGCTGCCATCGAATAGTTGGCACTGATCGTCTTCAGTAGTCGCGTGTCAGTTGGGTACTGCTTATCAATCGTCCTCCGGACTGCAACCCGTATGCTGTGCTGTCTGTCGATCGCCTTCCGCACCCTGGTGTTCATGTTGACGTTGTTCTTCCCAAGGATTGCCAGCGTCGTTCTGACATCAAAATCGTGCTTCGTGGTCATCCTCTTCAGCACGGTATCGAAGTCGACGCTCTGAGCTCGCTCGAACTTGAAATCCCCGACCCACCGGCCACTGTTGTGGCATACGGTTCCAGTCCATGTGAACTTCGCATACGAATCCTCCAAATACGCTCCTTCGAGGTTCGTTCCGGTCGACGGATCGTATACGACTACTCTGTCAACTGGAAGCTCGCTCCACGTCTCGCCACCATCTGTCGAGAACCTGAGCGACGGTACGAACGTTTCCTTTTTAGAATAATACACTGCAACCGGTGCCACGATCAACCTATCGTGATAAATCGTTCCAACCCTGATCACATCATACGCTGCAACAAGCCCTGCTTCTTCGCCGAGATACATTCCATCGAACTTCGCCGTCCATTTGCCATGTGGGTTTGTTGATGTATAGTATGTTACTCGTCCGGTTACGGTATTATAGAATCTGAGAAGCCACCGGTTGTGTTCGACGCTTGGCCCCCAGCTGTCTGAATGAACTATCTGCAATATACGGCCGCTTTTTCCATTAAACGATGTGCCTGTCGTGAACCAGAATTCTCCCTGCGAATCGGAGATCACCAACATGTTGCCTATCCCAACGAGCACCTGGTAATACACCGCATCGAATGCATGTGGGTACAGCGGCCCGTTGTACTTCGTATTGTGCTTAGGCAGCCCCCTGGAGGCGTATTCGCCTGGCCTATAATGCATGAAGTCACGGCAATTTAACACCATGCGCCAGTTCCGGGCGAAGTCTTCTGACTTCCAGACGCGCTCGCCATCGTGCGCCAGCAGGATATCTCTCGACACAGAAACGACTTTCTTGCAGCCCGGAGCCTGTGACGATACTTTCGCCCAGTCCAGGCCTGTATTCTGCGACTCCCACCAGCCGTCGGACTGCGAGAGAAGAACTCGCCCGTAGTCGGGCACGCTCATCGAGTATATTGTCTTGTCAGTGCGGTACGCCTCCGCCCACGTGTACCCGTAGTCTTCGCTGCGAAAGACCGCATAACTTCCATCAGTCATGCGGCACAGGCACCCGTGGTACTGAGCGTATATCATCGAGCTCGATATGACCTCCGCGACGCTGTCAGGCAGCGGCTGCGAGATCCACCAGTTCTGCATTCTGTCAGTGTCAAACGTCCCCAGGAACCTGTTCTGGGATGGCAGTTTTACAAGAACGACTGGTTTCATTCAGCCCACCTGATAAATCGGTTTAATCGGCCCGCATTCCACGGCGAGCGGGTCGGGATACTCCTCGAAGATGTCCATGGTTGTTCTGTTTGAAACGAACGCGGCACCATGCCTGAGGCGAATCCTGGTGACACTTCTGGCAGGCACGAGAGGCATCTTTATCCAGAACGAATATACGTTCCCTTCATGCGTGTCTTCGACAGCCCACTCTACGTCCTGCCCGTTCTCGTATGTGAGGTTGCACTTCTCTATGTCGAAGTACCTGTCCTTGAAATCTATCTTGATCTTCTGCTCCCATTCGTACAGGTCTTCATCGGTTCCGAAGATGGTTAGGTACATCTGCCAGTTTTCGATGTAGATCGGGACGATATTGTCACATGCCACCACGAGTTGTTCTGTGGGGTACTCGCCAAACTCTTCGGGTTTCTGGTCATCTGCGAACGCATCGCCGTGCGCGAGATATATCCTGACAACCCCTCTGGCTGGGACGTAAGGGATCTTCACCCAGAACGTGTATACGGTTCCTTCGGGTTCACCTTCGAGCACCCATGGCAGCTCGTTGTTGTTCTCGTCCAGGAACGCACATTTGTAGACTCTGAAGTACCTGTCCTTGAAATCTATCTTGATCTTCTGCTCCCATTCGTACAGATCCTCATTCGATCCATAGATATCAAGTGGCATACACCAGTTATTCGATACCACCGACCCAATATCGATCTGCCTGGTCTCGACTTTCATCACCCTGGCAGCGAAGGGGTACGTTCGTCGGATATCATACGCGAACAGTGCCGCCGATAGCGAGTGTGTGACTTTCGGCTGCGTGACAAGCGTCAGCATGAGAGGCAGCGACCGCGCACGGGTTGCGAGCAGGGCTGTATCGAGATCCACGTTTGAAACGCAGGTCTTCAGCACGCCAGCCCTCAGCGTGTGAGAGACTTCTCTGACTGCCTTCACCCGTGAGGACATGTCTGCGTTCGCGCTCAGCGTCGCCCTCACCCGCGAGCTCATCGGGGCTGGTCTCGATCCGACCGCCATCAGGCGCGCGTTCATGTACAGCGATTTTCTCAGTACGTCCCGCAGGGAGGCTGCCAGACTGAAGTTTGCGGCTTTACTCGCTACGAGCTTCGTCCACATCGAGTGGGACGTGCTGAGCTTTTTGATCAGCGCGGCGGTCATCTCGTAGTCCCGCCAGTTCTGGCCCCGCAGGTACGTCGTGTACCAGTACCACGTCACGGGCGTGTACAGCTCCGGCGTCACTCCCGCCGCCAGCGCTCGGCTCAGAGCGTCGTAGACCAGCCACCTGAGCTGCTTCGCTCGCACCATGGCGTCGAAGTCGCGGAACCTGATCTCCGCGATCGCTGGATATCTGGACGTGACTTCAGTCGCACCCTGCTTCCCCACGATCGTGTCAACGACTTTCTGGCAGGCGTCGATCGTCCCGCTCCCGGTGGTCGCGCTCATGTACGTCTTCAGGCGCGCGCGGTACTCGTCGTCCGTCTCGTCGTATGCAGTCGACTCGTCCCTGATCTGCTCGTCGTGTACACAGCCCACGAACTCAGTGCCAAAAACTTCGTACTCCAGCGGATTGGGGAACTGGCTGAATTCGTCGGGCTGCGAGCGGTTCACCATCAGCGGACTCCCGAAGTAGACGTACAGCTCTGTCTCGCCCGCGTCGACGAACGGTATCTTCACCCACACCGTCGCAGTACCGCCGGTGAACGACTCGACGTAGTGAGACAGCGCGTTCCCGAACTCGTCGACGACCACAAGGTCGGTCAGATCCTGCCTGACAATCCCACTGTTCAGCTCGTCGCTCAGGTCGAGCTCAAGCTTCTGCTCGAAATCGGCGTATGGCTGACTGCTGGAGATCCTGACGACCCTGCGGTACGGCCCGTGGTTGTACAGCGTCGCGATCCCCTTCGAGTTCGCAGTCAGTCTCGGAATTCCGTACACCCGCCCCCACTTCTCATCGAGGTCGCTCCCGACGTTCGCGTCGATGTTTCTCGCAGCGTCCAGCTTCTGGAGCTGCTGGTACGTCCAGTTCAGCTCCTCGATGAAAGAGCGGTACAGCGTATCTATCACGGGCGGCGGCTCGATCGCCGTCCGGATCAGTCTGGTCGTGAATTCATACGGTGTAGCATACGACTTCAGCGTGACGGCGGCCATGTGGGCGACGAACCGGCGCGTCTTGAATCTCGTCGACAGGTTATGCGACGTGCTACGCATGACCATGACATCGGTTCGCATCCCGTGATCCTGCGTGAACGTCGCCATCGCGCGGGTGCCCATGTCGTACATCGCAGACTGTGCAACCCTGAGACGGGTCGAGATCTGGTGGTCGCTGGAGCGCACTGCCTTCATGTACAGCCCGATATTGTACGTCTGCGAGCGCGTCTGCTGCTGCACCAGCGTCACGTTCAGCTTCGCCGGAACCAGCTGCACGTAGGGCGGCTCAGGCGACGCCGATGCGAGACTTAGCGTGACGTTGTGTGTGTGATTACCTCCAGCAGTCTCTGTCCCTGATTGAGTGTACCTGAACCCACCAGGGTCGCTCGCGCTGGATGTAGCACTCGCTGTGTGTGTATGTGCGCTTCCTTCGCTAATAGCAGCATTTTGTCCGCCTGACTTCAAGAACCCTCCATTCCATCCAGTCAGGATGCTCCAGTTGCTAGATGGCGTGCCATCGAACAGGCAGACGATACCAGCGAGCAGGCGGTTGGTGTTGGTGTTCACTAGGTACCACCGTGTTGTCAGCGTCCGTGGGGAGAGGTTGCCGGATGTGGACGTGACTGATACGTTGTTGGGATGTGCGTGGTTTTTATGAGCAACATTGCTTGGCCCGTAAGATACATGGTGCGCATCCCACCCAGACGCTGGTGACGCGCCGAGATTAAACGTGACTGAATGCGTGTGTGCCAGAGACCCGCCGGTGCTCGCATACGTGCTATCTGCTTTTGCGTAATACTCGTCCGCGCTTGACAGTCGCGTCAGTTCGCTACAGTCGATTGTAGACTCTGCGAATACTATCGCGCCTTCTGGCAGGAACCTGTTCGCAGGGCTCTCAAGCGTCGACAGGTCTGCGTATATCAGCCGGAACGTGAAATACGGTATGGCGTTCGATGCGGCACCTACGGAGTATGTCCCAAGCGGATGGGTGTGTGAGTATTTTGCGACTTCTGAATAAGAACCACCGATACGGCCAGTACTCGGCGGCCCGATCGACGTAATCGACAGCGTGTGCGTGTGCGTAT
Source organism: Methanothrix sp. (assembly GCA_029907715.1). NCBI lineage: Archaea > Methanobacteriati > Methanobacteriota > Methanomicrobia > Methanotrichales > Methanotrichaceae > Methanothrix > Methanothrix sp. The sequence goes on along the minus strand of JARYLI010000011.1, from coordinate 39,212 downwards.
CGCTTCCGCCCTGCTGCGTCGCGTACCCTGGGTCGGACGTGAACTTGATGTACTTCCCGTTGTAGTCGTTCAGCACGCGCCATGGCAGTGGCGGGTCATACGATTTCGACCAGCCCACTATGATGTTCACCATGCGCAACCACCACCGCGACGCAGTCTGATCCCCTCGTCTGACACCACCAGCTCAGGCCCGTCCTCGTACCCGGCGACGTACTTCGTCTCCAGCCACGAGAAAAGCCGGCGCTCAAGAACGATCACTCTCTCAAGCCCGTACCGCATGTTTCTGTCGAGGCAGTCTTTACAGAGCGCCTGTCCGTCGGGAAGCTTTAGGCAGGCATCGTCGCTCTTCCTTATCCCGACAGGCAGCAGGTCGGTCGCTCCGCAGGCAGGACAGACCACCTGGACTCCCGTGTAAGGGCCTTCTCGCTCGTACATGAACCCACATTTGCAGACGTACTGTCCCAGCTCGACTTCGCCACACCTCCTGCAGAGCCACCAGTCGCGGGCGCCGCACTGCGGGCACTGGCTCTTAGTGTCGGCTGTGAGCTCGTAGTCGTTCCCGCACTCGTGACAGTGTATGTATTCGACGACACGCAGGTGCTGCTCCAGGTACATCACGGGACGGTCGCCGATGTACTTCTCTCTCCGGAACCCATACGTGCAGCCCCAGAACATTCTCGCAGTCGGTTGCGGTACGATCTCTTCGTGCACCCTGTACGGGTCGAGCTCGACTTCGATCGCCGGCCCGGCGCCGACTTCGACGCGCTCGCCCTGCGCTGCGACCAGCCGTGCGAGTCTTTCGTCAAACGGCACCCACATCAGCTTACTGTATCTTCCAGCGCACGGGTACCAGTACCTCTGCTCCCCAGTGTCGAGGTCAAACTGACACTCTGCAGTCTCGCCATCCTCCAGTACGCGCGCCCAGAAATACCTCAGGACAGTCTGATGCGTCAGCGTCTGCATCGCTCACCACCGGCCCGCCAGCGACAGGGCTGGCTTCACAGGCCGGGCTATGGCGTCTGCTGGGATGCTCTGCACCACAGCCCGGCCTGGAGACTGCTCAGATCTCGTCCCAGATAATCGTGCCGGTCAGCGTCGCTTTCTCGCCCTGGACAGCGCCAACCCCGATACGGAGCTGCGACACGAGCGACTTCGTCCTGCCAGCCGAGGTGTATGTTGTGGAATCGAACGGAAACGGGTTCGCTGACGTGTACGAGTCAGCGTCCCCAGGGTCTATCGTCTGCGTCTTGTAGTACGGGTGCCCGTTCGTCGCGTCTTTCAGGTAATGCCCGGTCTGGCCCTGCGTCCCGGTCGCCTGCGCGTAGTTCGCAGCGGGACAACCATGATCCCCGGCGTCCCTGCGAGCGAGCAGGAGCATACCGCCACTTCCAAGCTGCCATGTCGACTTGATCGTTCCCGGCCCGTACCAGCGCCAGTTGCTGAGCTGCGTGAACGTACCGGAGAACTCGGCCGCGAGGTGCTTCCAGTAGCTGTAGTTGTACCCGCTCGTCGGAACTACGCACGGATACGAGTTCCCAGGGTTGTACGTGTCTGCTGTGCAGTACCTCACGGTTGTGACAGGCGACCAGGTCGGGCTGCCCGTCGGGCCGTTCGCTTCGACTATCGTTACTGTTGCTGCCATATCCCGCTCCTCTTTCTACCTTGTTAACATGCAAAACATAAACTTCACGTGCAGTTATCGAGCACGGGCGCCATCACCTCGCTCGGACTGCGATACATCTGGAAGTAAACATCACCGTCCGCATTCTTCCCTATGACGCGGACTAGCACAGTCTTCGGGTATACGTCGACGTTCTTGTATACCACTCGGAACGTATACACAGATCCTGCTGTGTATCCCTCCGGCAGAGCCTTCTCTACAAGCGGCTGCGCGCTGCTCACCACAAGCGGGTCTGCGAACGGGTCGACCACCTGCACCCGCGCTCGGTAGTCCATCCCGGCCATAGACACTTTCAGCGCGCCGGCGTCGTTGCATACGAGCGCGCGCTGCTCGTCGGTTCCATCGCGGTATGCGAACAGCTTCCTCGCCATATTACATCACTTCACTTCGACCATTCGGCTGCCACGCCGTCCCCAAACGCGCTGAGCAGCTTGCTGGATACTTTCTCAACGTTCTCCTCCCACGTGCTTCGCAGGAACGGGCGCGCAGGAATCCTCCTCGTCCCGAACTCGTTGTATGCTGCGTACTCAGCGATCGCAGGATCGAAGATCCCGACCTCCCCGACGATCATCTCCCCCTCCACGGAAACGCGATGCGTGACCGCTCCGACCATCGCGCCGGTGTCGACCAGCGTTTTGCTCGACCCCTTCTTTCTGACGGTCGACGGCGCGTTAGGCGGCGGGATGTTCGAGAGTATCTTTTTCACGACTGCAATTTCAAGCTCCCCGCACGCCTGGTCGAAAAGCTGGATCGGGTCGATCACTTCCTGGCCTCCTCCAGCCTTTTTCTTAGCAGGTTCTTCCGGAACGACTGCACCTCGTCGAACGTGCAGGCTCTCGTCCCGAAGTGTCTGATCGCGTCGTGGTAGACCCCTATTGCGATACGGTGCTCGTCTTCTGTCACGACGCCCTTCTCGTAGAGCAGCATACACAGCCCGTTCACTGCTGACCCGTAGCGGTCGATGTAGTTCATCACGACTCGCTCCGGCGGGATGTATCCCGGCTCACCAGGCGTGCCCTCGCCCTGGATCACGCCCTTGACGATCAGCAGGTCGATCAGCCCGTCGATCGTCGCGGTGTCTTCCAGAAGCGTCGGGACGGGCGTGTACATTCTGATTATACGCTCTGCGACCGGGTCCTGCAGTCGCTTCACCGGCGTTTTGCTCATCTCACTTCACCTTGATTTTTCCCTGGCTGATCATGATTGCGATGCCCTGCTTTCGAGCCTTCTCTCTCGCCCTGGCCTGTGCAGATTTGCTACCAGGCTCATACGTGTAGCACTCTCCAGAATCGCCCCATTTGAAACCTGGCTTGCCGTTGCTTGTGCACGTTTTCACAGGCATCGATACCACCATAAAGCATAAAGGGCTGGGTTGAGCCCCAGCCTGTCGACTTCAGATCCCGTACTCGCCGTTCGGAACGAAGAGCCCTCCCTTACCGTCTTTGACGGCTATGACGTTCTCCAGCCAGATCTGCTTTATGAGATCGCGCTGAGCTCCGTCGCGGTACTCGTTCGTGTGGAGCCCGAACGTGTTCTGGATAGTCTCGCCCTCCTCGGTCTCGAACGCAGGCGCGGGCCCGTACTCCGGATTGAAGTCGTAGTACAGGGTCGCCGGAGCTATGCTGTTATCGAGCACGAGGATCGCACCGTCCTCGATCCCGGCGGTCATACCGTGGACGGTCGCATCAAGCAGCGGGACGTACAGCGACGAAGCGGACGCCACCGGCTCCCCGTAGAGCGCGGATCTGGTATCGTAGTCGACGTCCATCGCTACGAGCGCCCTGAGGAACTGCCTGAACTTCTTCTTAGATACGTAGAAGTCGGTTGCGACATATCCAGGGGAGGCAGTGTCCTCGAAGTCCTCCTGGAGCAGGAGCAGATCCTGAATCGGGTCGGCGTTCTGTGTGCCCCACTTTACAGCGGTGCGCTTGTAGAACTCCATGTCAGAAGTCAGGCGCTGCACGCCCGTGTTCTGGTCTGTGAGCGCGGCGATGATCTTCGCATTCTGCCAGTCGCCCATCCAGCTAGCGGCGCGGCGGATCGTCCTCATCAGGTTGTCGATCTGTGTCTTGTATCTCCTGTACCTCTCGGAGACTGCAATCTCGAACCCGTACCTGGTCAGCGCCGCCTGGTTCTCCCTGAGCCTGGAGATTGTGATGCGCGGGAACTCAGTTCCAGCAGCGGCCCTGCGCGGGAATCTCTTCATCGGGTCGAGATCAGGCGTGTACTCCTCCACGGCCCACGCCACAGACTCTGCCCCGTCGAGGGAGACTTTCGGTATGGCGTCCAGCCACTCAAACTTCTTAGCGAGCCTTGCGGCGATCAGCCCCTCGAACACTTCCTTCTGCAGAATCCAGTCGTTTGTGAGGGTTACGTATGTCATTTTACTCCACCTCAGTTACACTATCTCCACGGGAACAAGCCCGATCCCAAGCAGCACCGGGCCTGTCACGTCTGTGCTCGTCGAGCCCTCCAGGTGCGTCATGGGGACGAACTGCGATCCAGACCCGTTCCCGAACTTCCACTTCTTTGCGGTCTTGTCGTAGATCAGCGTCGCGGGGTTCCCGATGTCGATCGAGTCGGCGCCAGCGACGTTCGCAGGCACTGTCGCCTCGATGACGGTCATACCGTCCATGCCAGCGAACTCGACTGTTGCGACCCGGAGCAGCTTCATCGCGATCAGGTCGCTGAGCGCGGATACCTGTGTCGGAGGCACCAGCACTTCGGCTTTCTCGATGTTCAGCACGCGGCCAACATACGCGCTCCCTGCGGCCCCGCCGATCTTTCTCACAACAGGGAGACCGCAAGTGGCTTCGTATGTGATCGCAGTGTCATCGAACAGCTCGACCAGATCTCCCTCCTTGATCGGCGCGGCTCTGGTCACTGCAGGCCGGTAGTTCCCGAAGTTGTCCTCCATCTCTGCAGGGGTGACTGCACCCTCATAAAGGAACGCGGTGCATCTGCCACCAAGCTTGAAGTCGCCAGCTACGGTGCCCATGAGTCCCATCCAAACTCACCTCATGAATTTCTTAATCCCAGTCTCGGCTTTGAGCCGGTTGATCGCGTCTTTCACAGATACCGGTTTCTTCGCGCACACCGACTGAATCGTGACACGGGTCGGCGCGTCGGAGTTCAGCACCCTATCCGGCTCAGAAACAGCGGGCACTGTCTCTGTCTTCACCGGCTCTGTCTGTGCGGCGGGCGCGCTCTCGGCTGGAGCGGTGCCGTTCACGGCTACGTATGTCTTCAGGTCTGTAACGAACTCTCTTAGCTTCGATACGCCCATCCCGGCGTACCTGCTGATGACATCGTCAGGAGCTCCGGGCATGAGCTTCTTCAGCTCCCCGACAAGCGTCTCCCTGACCACGTTCACCTCCCCAGTGAGCTTGTCGAGCTCGCCCTTCAGCTTCTCTGCCTCGATCTTTGCAGTCTTCATTTCGTCTGCCAGGCTCTTCACGAGCTCGGTCGACTTCGCAGCGGCCACCTCCTGGCTGTCTGTGGTCTGCCAGGCGATCTCTCCGCTGCTGCTATCGATCACAGGATACGCGAACAGCGTCCTGGTCACGGAATCGCTTCCCATTCTATCCACCTCTTTTGAATTCGATTTCACAAGCATCGTAACCCGACCGGTCGGGCACGCGAATCTCGTCGGCTGAGCTACCGCAGTCCCGGAGGGGACTTCGTCTGCGCCCTCTCCCTCTATCAGCTCGCTCTCTGGCTCTGTGTCGAGGAACACCCCGCATCCGTCGGCGACATCGCACGCCCCAGCGGACACGATCCCGACGTGCTCGAAGTACATCTTTCTGGTGCGCTTCGTGTACGTCTTCCCTCCCACAGTACCTGTCTCATCGTCGTCGTAGCTGAGATGTCCGGAGGAGACTGGTATGACTTCACCAGACTCCAGGCGTCTGAGCAGGTCTTCGGGGATGCGGTTCTTCCACAGCACCATCTCGGCCCAGAGCTCCCCAGCCTCAGGATCGAACTCTACGTTCACCACCTGTCCCAGGGCCTGCTCCGGCCAGTTCGGCTCGGTGTCAGCGGCGGGATGCCCCAGCATCACGTACTTCCCAAGGAGCGAGGTCGCTGAGCTCTCAAGCACGTCCCCAGGCACGTAGATATCGTTCCAGACGCCCTCCCGGAGGATTACGCCCTTGATACGCATGATATTCTCGTCAGAGTACAGATCTTCAATGAGACCCATCATCCCCACCACAAAACAAGATCGGGAAACTTCCGGTATAAAAATATGAAGGAAAAAATGGCGAAAAGTTTACGGCTTGATCCTCAGCATCCTGACCCTGCCATGAGGAATGGCAACGTATTCATGAGCGCCATCCTCATTGCAGACTGCTAGGAAGATGTAATGATCGTCAGTCCCGATCAGCTTCGCCTGAACTTCGGTTCGGTCAGCGACTACGACCACGTCCTTGCCGATAAAAACGTTTACAGAGGGGATTACCTTGAGGCCCATATTAATCCATCCAGATCGTAAGCGTACTCATTGACGGCGTTTCTTGCATCCTGCACCAGTTTTTCGAGTCCATGCGAATTGTTGTAATCGACGTACAGCGCCTTTACCAGGTCGAGGACTGCAATCAGCAGCCCGCACCTGATCTCGTTGGGGTGCAGGTAGCGCCTTCCCAGGCGCGTGGAGATCCACGCCTTTCGGAGCGCGTTCTTGTACGCTCCCATGACTATTTCAGAGAGCGCTTTGGGGGCGGGCTTCGGCGACGGCTCGCAGCTCCTGAGCTTCCTGCAGAGCGCGTCGAGCTTAGCGATCGCCTCAGCCCCGCTCTGCAGGCGGACGGACTTCCCTGCGATCTCGACCGGCTCCACGAAGCTGTGGTAGTTCACGTCCCACAGCGCGTGATAGATCGGCTGAGGGCCTCCCGCTGCTCTGCAACCGAGCACATTTGCTGTTGCGTTTGCGAGCTCCCCACGGAGCCCGCCCCACTCGCTGTCTGAGACAGCGAAATCAGAGACTTCCCGGACGCGCACTATCGCGGCCATCTCAGCTCACCTCACATCTGCTCCTGGTTCTGTATCAGCGTCATCACGTACCTCTGGGCGAATATCTTCGCCTGCACAATGCTATCGAAGTTCTCGCCGCCCTCGATGGGGACGTGCTCATACGGCCCATGTCCTGGTCTGGAAGAATGGGAGCGGATCTTGTGCTCGACTACGCACCACCCATTGCCATTCTTTTCGATCATAACAATGGGCAATCCGGATGCGTTCTTCATATTGTACTGCACCTTTATATGCTCAATCCCATCGAGATCGATGGGACACATGAACTCAATCACATGCTTCATATCACAACCTCCTCGGATCTTTTTGTTTTACAATACTCCCTTCGCCTTGAAAGTATATATACGTTTCGACCATTAGAAGATACAAAATCGATATGCGTTCCGGGCCTGTAAAATGTGTTATAATCGAGTTTCTTGTTGGGATATGTGGGAAAATATTGCCTCCAGCGCTAAAGTCCAGCGAAAAAGATCTGGTGGCTCCGTGACGGCTATCGGTCGCCACCATGCTAGAGTTTGTTGGCGTACTTCCTGTTGAACTCCTCCACTTCGGCGTCATGAAGGATTCGGCGCAATGTCTCCGGGACTTTGGTCACGTCTGGCTCGTCTGCGTACATCTCGATCAGCTTATCGAGCTGCTGCTCTGTGAGCCAGCCATTCCTCAGGATCACGTCGCGCGCTGCACGCAGTCGCTTCCCGACCGTCCGTGCCGGCGAGTATAGCGTGAACGTGAACGCGGGTTCGCTCCATCTCTCTTCCAGACTCATGATAGAGATATTTGTGTTGAATGTATATATAGATTTGGTGCTAGACCAGGTCATCAGGTTTGGCAGTGTCAGAATGCAGCTCGACTATGAATATATCGACTCCGCCCGGCCCTGCCTTAGGCAGCTTCTTCTTCATCTTCATGACAGACCCGTGCTTGATCAGCAGTTCACGCTCCTCCGGGATGTTTGATATGTCTTCTATGCTGAGCACCCTCGCCCCAGGTTGAACTTCAAACACTACTACTGCTCGCCCCTCCCCTCCGGATGAGAAGTTATGCGCAACCCTGAAATCGTATGATGAGGACTGGTACGGCGCTATCGTGAACACCTCGCCCTCCTCGTGCACGTTGAAGGAATCGTATGCGTCGCCCTTGACACCTCTGTAGAGGTAGAACTTCTTATCAGCAGGAGGGACGCGTTGATACGCCATGTCAATATATCGCACGTGCTGTGCCAGCCATGTGAACCAGTCCGGATCTTTCGCGTATTCGTTCGGGTTCAGGAGATACTTGTTTATGCGCTTGTAATCGCTTCCGGTGTAGTTCTTTATCGCCATGGATATGGCGTTGACAGGATCCTGCGGCTTGAAAACCTTCCCGGTAAGGGCTGCCCTGGCGTCGTTATAATCAGCGTCGCTGAAATACTTCTTTAACTCTTTGCACTTGTACTTTTTGACCTCGCGTAACAGTTCCGGAGAGTTTGCGACTTCTCTTATATCGTCGTAATGGAAGCTCTTGATCGCTCCCGGCAGGCTCATATCGATGGGGATCGGCCCCTCAAACGGCTTCGCGGGCTCTGGTTTGTGCTCCTCCGGCGGGGCTTCTGGCTCAAGCAGCGCCTCATTCCATAACTTATCTCTTGTGATCCCGAACTCCTGCTGGAAATCGCTGTATTTCTTCGATGAGTACTCTGTGAGGTCGCTCACAAGGTCGACGTTATACACTATCACTTTCTTCCCTGAGGGGAGCTTGATAGTCTCTTTCCCGGTCGGCTTCAGTATCGAGAGCGTCCCGGTGGCGACGTGCGTCTTGTCCCCGATCTTTACGCCGAAGATGTTCTCAGCGTTGAGCGAATTGATGTTTACCCTTACAACGATTTCATCGCTTTCGACTGATTCATAATCGATATCCGTAGTCCCGACCAGCGGACAGTTGAGCGTGAATTTTATGCCCTTGTTGGTGACTTCGTTCAGGTAGCTCTCGAACTCCACCGCCCTGGCACGGACGTATACGGTCACGTCCTCGTCGGGCGTGTAGCCGTAATACGCTTTTAGAATATCGAGAGACCTGGCGGTATCGAATGCTGAGCTGTATAGCTTGATGATATGATCCACCGGAACGTCTGACTGAAGCAGCGACTTCTTCGACTTCGACACCTTGTAGAGCAGATCATACATCTGGTTATGTGCGTCCGCATCTGTGAACAGTTTCTTGATGCGGTCTACCGTGTCAGGGGGGAAATTTTTGATATCTATGACCTTCAGGCCGTCGACTGTATCGGATTCCACATACGTTGGCAGGTGGCGGCTCAGCCACGGCGCCAGTGGCCCCTTGGCGGCGGGTTTGGGCTGGAGCGGCTCCTCCTCCTGGGGCGCGGGCTCAGCAGCTTTCGCTTCGACTTCAGCTTTCTTCGCGGCGGTCTCTTCTGCTACCTTCTTCGTGACTGTCTCAAAATCTTCCCTGTAGTGAGGAATGGGCCGGCACCGGCAATTTGGATGCGCCGGCGGTGGGGGGTCGTTCCAGGAGTAGACTTTGCCGTGCCGGCTCCCGCATTCATCGCACATTCTCTCGTCGCCCATCGCAGTCCAGACCCAGCCGTCTGCGAGGTCGTTCGCTCGCATCGTGTTTATGTACGCCTGGTTCCGGACGGCGTATGAGACCGTGCGGGCGACGATATCAGCGTATGTCTCGACGGTGAACTGCACTGGTCGCTTTCCCGGACGCTGGATTGTGACTGGCTGATCCTTCCAGAGCGCTTTTACTTCTGTCTTGATGATTCCAGCCAGCTCTGAGGGCTCGACGTACTTGCCCTTCTTCTTCGACTTCTCTCTGACTCCATTGAGTATCGCTTCGACGGCTGCCTCGCTGTGGTCTCGCACGGGCCCCAGCAGCTCTTTTGTCAGCTTGTACAGAGGATGCGTCGCCACCTTGCCGTCGCGGATCTGCTGGAACCCGCTGAGCAGCACTGCGTTGCGCTGTTTACTGTCTTCCACGAGCTTCGCAGCGTCCTCGACACCGACCTGGTAGCAGTTCGCGAATGCGTTGATCAGGTTCAGCGTCAGGCGCTGGTGAAAGTCGCCCGTTAGCTGCTGCACGTCGGTCGCCATGATCGCTTGAAACAATCTCAGATGCGGTATAATTTTACTTTATCCACCGTTCCGCTCAACCAACAAAATGGTGCGGCTGTGTGGACATGTAACAGTTTCTGGCTGCACCACCGGCGTTACGGGTGGTACACCAAATGGCGCCCAAGTAGTTGTTTCAGGCGATACTGTTGGCGCTACTTGTGCTACCGCATACTGAACCCACGTGGACTTTATATTCAGAGTTTGTGCCATGTTACTACCTCCATCATTTGAGGCAGTCTCTCTCAGCGTTTCATATGTACATCCCGCCGCCAACGACAGGCGCGGGTGCTGGCTGGCCCGACGGCTTCGCGCCCGGCTCATCGTCTGGCTCTTCGTCCTCCCCGGAGCTCGCCATGTGCAGGAACTTCGCTACTTTCGACATCGCACGAGCGTATCCCGCCTCCCAGAAGATGTACAGCACTTCGGAGTACGGCACCATCAGGCACTCGTCCCCGTTCGCGGCTTCGATCATCGCAGGCCCGAAAGCGAGGCTCTGGCAGTGGTAAGTCGGATACCTTCCAAACACATACGCCTTGATCCAGTCAAGGAGAGATCTGGGTCGCATTATGATCTGCATATCGACCTCCAAACCGTATCTATCGACTTCAGTTATATCTCTTCCGGCTCAGTCTGTCCCCTCCGGCAGATCTTTCGCTGCTTTTACGAGCTCTTTCAGGCTCAGCTCCCCGCGCGCGATGCGTCCCGCGAGCTCGTCTGCGAACCACTCCAGCGCGTCGCGGAACGCTCTGCGTATCAGCTCCTCAAGCTGTGGCTCTCTCTCGTCCAGTGTGAGTAACTTCTCGATCTCCGCATCGCTCAGATCCACGCGCCCGTCAGCAGGGGCTGCATCAGGCTTGAACTCGTGGCGGCTCAGCTCCCGGCTCATCAGCGCCGTGGCGGGAACCATCGGCTGGAGCGCTTTCAGCACGTCGCCGCCCTCGACTTCTTCGAGCTGCTGCATCGCTTTTACACCACCGCTCATGATGCGGCGGGCTTCGTTCATCGTGATGATCCCGGAACCATACAGCGCTGAGACTACGTTGCTGAGATACCCGGAGATCTGGGCCTGTCTGACTTCGACCTCTGTGCGTGCCTGCATCTCCTCCACATCGTCGCGGTCGTACTCGATGTACAGGTTCTCCCAGTCCTCATCGAATGCGATCAGCCCGCGCCTGGAGAACTCCCTCCGCAGGAACTCTTTCAGCTCGGTCTCGATCGAACGGATCAGCCCGCCGCCGTAAGCTGCGAGAAACTTCGCAGTCACCTTGGAAGTCGCGTATGTGTTGCCCTCGGAATACCCGAACATCGTCAGCGGCACCCCAAGCGCGCTCGCTATCGCGCGATCGCACTGCTTGATCATGTCCAGCACGTTGGGCGTCGCGCTCAGACCGCTCCCGCGCTGATCCATCTGACAGCCATTGCTCAGAAAGATGAATGCGTCGGGCTCGATTGGCAGGGTCTTCCTGTACGTGGGGGATGTCGGATCTGTGTCTGTGTAGTACAGACTGTTGTAGAAATCCTGCATGATCTTTCTGATCAGCTCCATCGCCTGGTTGTAACGGTCATCGAAGGAGCCCGTGTACTGCGAGAGATCGAGGACTTCGGACAGGTCGACGTTCACCACCCACCGTGGCATCGAGAACCGCATGTAGCGTATGAAGTCGACCACGAGCGTCAGCTTTGCCTTGACATAGACTATCACGGACTCGTAGACAGACCTTCCCCAGACGCCATACGTATCTCTGCCTAGCGAATCTTTCATCTGTGAGCCTTCGCGATCCCAAGCGAAGTGGATCATGTCTTCGGCTGCGATCACAATCTCCGGCGGCTTGCCGTCATCTCCCGGCTTCGGGTCGGGGCGGGTCGGGTCGTGCACTTTGTACTCGCCATCAGTGCCCTCGTTCAAAACGAAATAATCGCGGCTCGAAATCAGCGCGGGACGGCTACCACCCTTCCTACCGGCGCGGTACATCTCTTCTGAGATTATCGTCACCGCGTCGGGCGGGATGACTTCAGCGCGGGCGATCGACCCGTCGGGGTTGCGGTGCAGTCTCACAAAGCTGTTTCCGTGCCGGATGAGGTCTTTCACGACCGCTCCGATGATCGATGCGAACTTTATCTCCGCCAGTAGCTCGTTCACGTTCTTCAGAAAGTCCAGCGTCGGGACGTAAGACTCGTCGCTCGTGTCCAGCCTTGGGCCGAGATATGAGCGCTGCACCAGCATCGCGATGTAGTTTCTCCCGAACTGGAGCATCGGGTCGAAGGATTCCATCAATCGGTAGTAGGCGAACCTGTTCGTGTGGTCTGGCACGGCGTACAGGAACGCCTTCGCATCGCGCACTATGACGCTCTGCAGCGATACGACATCCGGCCCAGCCGCGTTGCTCGACTGGAACGATATCGCCCTCGCCACAGGGAGCATCATTCTGCTCTTCTTTTCCACATCTGTCTTCTTTCTTCCAGCCATGAAACCACCACTTCGGCTGATTGTAAAGGCGCCGATAGCTAGATATATTTTGGGTTGCAGTTTACCACATTTTGGGAGTAATCGAGTCCGGAGGATTTATGCCTGATCGCAGAGCTTTCAGAGTTCTGGATCTATTTTCCGGGATCGGTGGATTCAGCCTTGGATTAGAGCGGACCGGGCACTTCAATACAGTTGCATTCTGCGAACGCAACCCTTACTGTCAGCGCGTGCTTAAAAAGCACTGGCCGACTGTGCAAATTTTTGAGGATATCAGGTTTGTCGGTGAACGAGAGCTTGAACCGCTACTGCCGATAGATGTCATAACAGGAGGGTTTCCGTGCCAGGATATAAGCTATGCAAACCAGATGGCGAGGGGGTTAGATGGTAGCCAATCAGCGTTATATTGGGAAATGTATAGAATCATTCGCATGGTACGACCGAGATGGATCATCATGGAGAACGTTCCAGCGTTGCTTAGACGAGGAATGTCCGAAGTTCTCGGATCGCTGGCCGAGATCGGGTATGATGCGGAATGGGATTGTTTACCGGCTGCTGCCTTTGGCGCCCCGCACCTCCGTGACAGGGTCTTCATTGTGGCCTACCCCAGCAGCCTCCTGCCCGAACGACGGAGAGGCGGTGGAGAAGTGGCTGGCTCGCCGGGAGAAGTTGCGGGCACTGAGAAAAAACGGAAACGGCTGCGGAATGCCCTTGGGGGTAGCTGTGCGGCTGCTCCCGACGCCGAATGCGACAGATTACAAAGGATCCTACGTCCCCGGACAGCGTCGGGGCACGCTCCCAGAAGCTTTGCAGAGTGGTGGGCGGCTGAACCAGACGTGGGTCGAGTGGCTGATGGGGTTTCCCATAGGATGGACCGACTTAGAGCGCTAGGGAACGCAGTAGTTCCACAGATAGTGGAGTATATTGGCAGGTGCATACTCGAAGCGGATAGTGATCCGTGAGCTACCGCGGTCTCGTGATTATCAGTCTATGCTTCCCAGCGGGGCGGCGGTTGAACGTGTGCTGGATGTAGCTGATCGCCTGCGTGGTCATGTCCACCTGATCGTCGTATGCGCCAGCCGGGAAGTCGAGCAGCTCGCTGATGTAGTCGGGCGTCCAGTGCGCGTTTCTGATGTACACGTTCCCGGCCTGGAAATACGGCGTGACTGCGAACGCCCTCGCTTCCTTGCTCCCTGCAGGCTTTATCGGGATCACGCCACCAACGTCGCGCTGGAGCTCGTCGATTATGGCAGGCCCGTTCGCGGCGGACTCGATCAGCACCGCGCTAGTCGCAGGGTACTGCTTCAGCAGCGCCCGGAGCGTGCTGACGGTCTCTGTGAACGACATTTTCCGGCGAACGACTTCGTGCAGGTACATGTTCGGTCTGAGCCCCGCCCAGATACCTATCGCTACGTAGTTCGAGAGATCCTTCCCGTAGAAGGACGCATCGACGGATATAGCCCACACCGGCTTGTCTGCGTGCTCCGGCAGCTCGTCGTAGAACTGCAACCACTCCCGCTGGAATATCGCGCCCGTTGCGGGCGTCGGTCGCTGCTGGTACTGCGCCGCGAAGGTGAACGCATCGCGCTTGTGCTCTTCGATCTGCTCCGGCCCCTCGCGCGCAGGCCAGAGTATGTCCCCGGCGTGGCGCTCGACTATGACGCGTCCGTCCAGGGGCGATCTGAGCACTTCGTCGATCTCTGCGATCACAGGCAGCCTCAGCAGCGTCCAGCCGTTTTTTCGTATGACGCTGCCCACGAGATCGGCGGACTCGATCCCAGTTAGGAACCCCGTGAGGTCGTTCTGGTGCAGTCTCTGCTGGATCAGCACTATCGACCCGCGTGACTTGTCGTCCAGCCTGGAGAGAAACGTGTTGAAGAACCATTCGTTCACAGTCTCCCTTCCTGCGTCTGAGAGGGCGGCCATGGGGCTGGCTGGATCGTCGATCACAAGGCGGTTTCCGCCCATGCCTGTGACAGACCCTCCCGTGGAGGTCGCGTACATGAGCCCGCCGCGCGTGGACATAAAGACGTTGAGCCGGTCGTAGTCCGGCCTGATCACTGTGCTCCTTCCCCAGAGCGCTTGATAGTCGTGCGACTTGATCAGGTCTCTTCTCTTCCGCGACATATACTCCGAAAGCGCGGCGGAGTACGAGCTGAATACCCACTTCTGTGCAGGGTTGATCGCCCACTCCCAGCACGGCCACATGACAGAGACGAGCGTCGACTTTGAGTATCGCGGCGGGATGTTTATCGCCAGCCTGTTGATCTTTCCCTCTGTGACAGCCTGCAGATATTCGCAGATCAGCGTCATGTGCCAGTTATGCAGGTATTCGACGTTGGGCTCCACCATCCGCCACATCACGCGGACGAACGTCTCCAGGCTCGACTCGCACGCCCTCCTGATCGCAGTGAGACAGACTGCTCTGAGCTGATCCACCTCGGCTTCCGTGCGACACCTTGACAGTATCTGCTCGTACTGTCTGTCCACCTCCTCCAGGCTGCTGAGCATGTCTGAGATTTTACAATTTGCTGCTTTGGTCTTTGAAATCTCCGGCGTTTTTCTGGGTCGACGTGAATTTTCCGACGCCATATTTTACATTGTGTTGGAAATTCGACGGTCTGCTCTCACAGCGCCTTCCGTCATGCGGGTGCGCTGCATCAATGTGATAACCATCCGGAGCAGATCTTATCAATCTGCTGGGTCGCTGTGCTGAAACACCGGGATTTTTGCGATCCGGTGATAAATGTAGTGGAGCGGTTTTGTCAATCTGTTGCTCCGTTACCATCGTCCGCGCTCTGGTCTGCTGTCTCTGTCTCGCTCTTGCCATCTTTCGCTGTGACTGACTTCAGCATACGCTTGATCATTGCGTGCACCTCCTCCGTGGAAAGCGACGCAAGCGGGTCGTTCTGCAGCCCGACCTCGATGCGCTGCGTGCTCAGGAACCTGTCAGGATCGTCCAGTGGCAGGAACCGCGTCGCGTGCAGCAGACAGGTCATCAGGGCCTGCACGTTCCCCTCCATCGCTTTCTTGTAGAGCGAGTCCCACAGGTACGTCACTCTCACCCGCATCGCTTCACGGACTTTTTTATCATAGTTCTTGTGCCGGTTGCGATACTTGTCTATCGTCGCGTACGGGACGCCGATCGATTCGGCTGCATACGTCAGCGTGCTGCCCCTCCTCACAAGCTCAAGGAACTGCATACGCTTCGCCTGCGTGAACACCCACGTCTGGTCTTTTCTCCTGCCCCGCTTCGTCTTCTTCTGCTCCTTATTCGTGACATCTCCTATATCGCTCTCGCTCATTACATACCACCTGCTGATATCGATTTTACGAATTGTATCGGATAGTATATATCTTTTCGATTTTATGAGAAACCGACATGCTTCGCCTTCGCCTCCGGAGGATCTGCATTTTTACTCTTCTTCCTCCATCTCCGCAGCGATCTCCCTGATGTCTGCGAGTGCGCTTTCGATGCGTTTCTTGATCTCCACTGACCTATCGCGCGCCATCTTCATGGACTTGAACGGGATCCTTATCACGGCTGCCGGTCTGTCGTGCACCACAATGAACGTCAGGAATTCGTCTTTTTCCATGATCAGAGTTTTTGCTATCTCTTTCGCTATCTTCAGCGCCATATCCTGGATCTTCGCGTTCCTCATCGCTTCAGCGTCGCGTCTGGCTATGTCCTCCTCGGTGACTTTCGGCACCAGCAGCGTCCACGGGTTCTTGTGCAGATCCAGCTTCGTGGGGTCGAGGTCGAACTCCCGGATCTTTCTGATCAGCTCGGACTTTCTTATCGTCCCTCGGATCAGGTTCATATTGTTTACAAGGTTGAACATGTCCTCCCTGGTCTCGATCCTACCCTTGTAGAGCACGACAGGCACTCGCTTCACGCCCAGCGACCGGAGCGCGTTCACGCGGTGGTGTCCTGCGATGATCGTGTAGCGGTTCTCGTCTTTCTTCGTCACCACAGGCAGCTCGATCAGCCCACGCCGCTTGATCTCGTCCTGCAGGCGCGTGAAAGTGCTGTCGTCCTCCTCGTTCGCAGAGAATACGTTTGATTCGAGCTGGTCTATATCCACCTCCAGCAGCTCGACCTTTCTCGTGATCTCGACTTCGCTCACACCCTGTTCGGTTCCAGACTGGCTCTCATCGAGTTTGTCCTCCACCAAACCACCTCAGAGATACTTTTTTGTGGAACATGATATATATTTTCCCCACACTTTTCTGACGTGCTCTCCCCAGTCGACGGGCGCGGCGTATCTTCTCTCAAGCGTTCAGAAAAACGAGAACGTGACCTGCTCCGGTTTCTTTTCGCGCTTTCCAGGCGTCGCCCTCTTCGGCTTCGTCTCTGAGAAAGTCGGCGGCGCTAGGACTGGGAATGATGGCGGGACTATCGGCGATTCATGCACCTGCTTTCTGACACCCTCCCACCCGATCCTGTGCACCTCGGCTCGCAGTCGGTCGTGGTCGCGCGGATGGCCACAGAGGATCGTATGCCATCGCCCAGATCGCTTGCCTTCGAGCGGGTGCATATCTACAAACGGCTCCCTTGGGCCTGCGAAGGGAGTTCTGTCGACCGGTCTCCTGAGATCTTCTTCGGGAATCTCGTGCAGGTGCCAGATCCATGCTGTCACGTTTGCGGCGGCGCCTACTGGATCTATGAGCTGTGGTACTGCCTGCTTCGTGCGGGCTACTGCTTCGTCGCGGTAGCCCTGCTTGAACAGCTCGCCTATTCGCTCGTAGTCGCGGTTGTACCACGAGTACGAGAATTTGCCATGATATGTCTCGACAGAGAGAACCTCGCTGAATCGATCGATGTCGTCGCTGTGGATGATCTCAAGAATCCATGACACGTCCTCTCTGCGCGGCAAAATGTCTTCAAAAACGCCACGCTCGAATAATCTAGCGAAAGCGCTCTGCGTAAGCCTCGCGCGGGCTGCGAGCAGTCCATCCAGCCAGCCAAGCCTGATGGACTTCACTACTAGCGATTTCCACACTGACTGGCTGTATCCTTCAATCACTTCGTACTTCGATGACATAAAAATATGTGTATCTGGAAAGTATATATAAGTTACGACCTCTCAGATTCGCACGTCGCTGACCCTCGTGCGGTCTCGGAGCTCCTGCTTCTTCGCTTCGTTCCAGCCGCTGACCGCCTGCAAATACCCGGTGATGCGGCTGATCTGGTCGACGTGCTCAGACCCACACAGGCTGCACCTGTCGTGGAGCCCAGGCTGGATCGAGTAGCAGTTAAGGCACACAGTCAAATCCCTAGTGAAAGCGAAGTAACCTATCTGCGTCTTCGTCGCCAGGCTCAGCCCGAACCGCATCAGCGCTTCTGGGTCGGGATCACCTTCCCCAAGGAAGATGTGAAAAATGTTTCCACCGTCCAGTATCGGGAAAAAGACGTGCTCAAGCTCGACCCTCCTCTGGAGCGGGACGGGCGCGGACACGTTCACGTGCGTCCCGTTCGTGTAATAGACTGGCAGATCCATGCCTTTCATCGCTCTCGCTCTCTCGACATCGCCCCTTACGACCGTCGCAGCTTTCTTCCCGAACCGGCGGTCACGCAAATCAAGCACTGCGAACCTCTGCGCCACGGTCTCGGCGGGCGTTCGAGCGAGCGCTATCTGCATCCCATGCTTCCGGCTGAGCTCTGCTGCGTACATCTTCATCTCTGTTATCGCCCTGATCGCCAGCGCCCATGCGTCTCTCGACTCATGGAGCTGCTTCCCGGTGTGGTACTGCACCATCTCGTTGATTCCCACGACACCTATCGTGTAAACGAGGCCATCGAGATCGACTGCGATCGCACCCGGCTCGCCAGTCGAGGGGTCGCGCGGGCGCTGCGTTGCGAATGGCATCCTGTCTGCGCCCAGTGCCATCTGCATGAGCTTCTGCTTCGCTGCGAACACCTCCACAGCGAGATCCATGAGCTGTTTCAGCGTCTTGATCAGCTTCCCATCGTCGTGCTCTGCGATGTAGGCAGCGCGGGGACAGTTCAGCGTTACAACCTGCCACGATCCCATCGAGAAGTGCTTCCCGTTCCGGAAATATAGCTTGTCGTGGAAGTCTTTATCATTATACGCAGTCGAAGAAAATTGATAGGCACAGCAGTTCCCGACCACGATTCCGTCGGCGGTCGCGAAGTTGTGCACGTCCGCCACATCAACGAAGTCGTAGACGTACCCATCGTACCTGTAGCGCTTGACGTTTGCGACATGCATTATCGTCGCCCTGGAGTATGTGCGGTGCAGGACTATCATCCCGTCACCCTCGCGGACTTCTCCAGCGCTGGTCTTGATCGTCGCGCCGTTCCTGTGAACGAACACAGGATGATCAGGCGTCGCTACCAGCCTGCGATAGCCCGTGTCGAGATGGATCGAGACTATATCGCCACGGTACCTCCTTCGCACGATCCCGCGCACGTTTCTGCGTGCGACTGTGAGAGACTTTACGTCCACCCCGAACACATCGAAGTTCACGTCGACGTACTCCCCGCCCGTGATGTCTGTCGTGACCTTCCCTATCGTCGCTGCCTGCTCGAACAGGTTATGAAACGTCTCTATCTTTATCACGCCCGCAGGCGTCTGGATCGCAACACGCGTCCCGCTTGTGAGACACTGGTAGCACGATATCCCCTCTCCAGCGCCACGGTATTCAGGGAGCTGGTTGTCGAAGTAGGGCGCGCCATACTTCGCTGCCAGCTTGAACGCCAGTAAGTACAGGTCTCTGTATGCCGGCAGGTCGGGATGGGCTGCGTTAAACGCTTCGTCCTCCTTCATAAAGTCAGGCTCGATGCTTATCTCCGGCTTCGGGAAACTGAACGGCTTGCCCCAGTAATCCCCCTCCAGCATGACCTCCATCAGAGCTTTGAAGGAGAGACGGACTTCTCTCTCAAACTCTCCATAAACGCGAAGCGGCGCCTGCTCTCCATTCCACACCCGGCCCTTGTAAACGACTGGCTTGTCTCTCCATATCTTCGGCACCCCTGGAGTGAGCTGGACTGAGGAGAACACGAGCTGCCCGCCGCGCGCGACCATCATCTGGGTCATCTCGTACACAAACATCTGCATGAGCTGCTTGATCTCGTCATAGCTCAGCCCCTCCAGGTACGGCGCCACGAAGGTCAGGAAGTTATAGAAGCCCTGTCCGCCTGCGAAGTTCGTCTGAGCGCTGCCCAGGGCCTTCACAGCGTGCAGGATCGCAACCTCAGGCCGCTTCGCAGGGCCTGCGACGGACGCTTTATTACCACGCCCGTCCGGCATCAACCCGTAGTAAAAGAAGTATCTCAGATCATGATCCTGGCAGAAAGGTCTCGTCCCGAAGTACTCCAGGTCGTGGACGTGGATATCTCCGGAGCGGTGAGCTTTCGCCAGCTTCTCCGGCAGCATGAGCAGGTACTGCTCTTTGCAGAGCCTGTCCGCCTTTTTCTTGTGCGAAGTCTCGGCGTTGTCCTGCAGGTTCGCGTTCTCGTTGTGCTCGAACCCTCGACCGAGATCGATATCGATCGCGTCTGCCAGCGGCACACCCACGCGCGTGCTCGCATTTTTCACGGCGATCAACCCGCGTTCGAGCAGCACGTTGTTCACGACCTCCCGGATCAGCGCGCCGGTCACGCACTTCAGGCCTGTCTGCCTGACCCGACGCTCTGTCTCGTCTGCAATCTCCTTGATCAGATCTTTCGAGAGCGGTTCAGCCCCGAACAGCTCAGATGCGAGTTCGGAGTCCGCTGTGAGCTGATCTATTATTGCTTTCTTGTTCCATTCAGAGATACTGCCGTCGCTACGAGCGACCTTCATTTTTATGCACCTCTGCAAAATTTAATCTCCGCCCTGGGGGGGCGGCTTTCACAGTCTGATCAGCTTACGCAACCTGCTCGCCACGGATGGAGGCGGCGCGGTCTGTGGTTCCGGAGCCGGGAGCTGTGGACGGGACTGCACTGCTGTCGTGTGCATGACCAGCTCTCTGAGCCACGCCACCTCTGCAGCGCGGACGTTCAACAGCTCCCGCGCGTGCTCAAGGTCGCGCTTCAGCGTCGCGACCTCCTCCGCGAGGCGTCGCAGCTCTTCGTTCGCTTCGAGCGCGACCCGGAGTTCCTGCTGGAGTCTGGAGATCTCGGCGTCTTTCAAGCTGCAATCTTTTCGAGCTGATTCCAGCTCCAACTTCAGCGACCGGATCTCCTCCATCTGTCGCAGGCTGCACGCTTCGAGCTCTTTCAACACCCTGTTCTCTTCGTCCGACCTTTTTCTCATATGTGACTGTCTTCAGTCCACATAGATATGAGCGTCGGCTGCCATGATCCTGAGCTTCCCAGGAGTCCTGGCGACGTTCAGAGCGACGTGCTCAAGCAGCTTCGCCAGCCCGTACATGTTCGCGGGCGCGGCTCGCTGCACGTCCCACGACCGGAAGAATGCGGTCAGGTCGAGCATGTCACGCTCCATGACGCTGTCCCTACGGGCCTGGAAACACAGAGCGATCAGGCACGGCGCATGACGCCCTCGCGCGGACGTGCACGTGTCCCTCACAGTCTTCCACGTCGTGGCGACGGCGCGGCGCGTTGTCGGGCGGTCTCGCATGAGCTTGATCGCCCGCTCGATCTGGTTCACTTCGCCACCGCAGAGGCGTTCGCCATACGTGTACGAGAACCCGCGCCGGTCGGGATCGAGGAGCTGCTTCGCGTACTCTTCGAGCGCGGGCATGTCCCATCCTGACCCCCGGATGGGCCACCCCTCAAGCGGCTTCTCGATCTCTATGCCCAGACCGAGGACTCGCATCGCTCTGCGCCCGTCCTCGTCTATGAAGGACGTGCCCTGGCGCTGGACTATCGAGACTGCCCAGCTCCAGGCCGCCTCAGGATATATAAAGTCGTTGAACAGCATACTGCTTCCCAGCATCAGACTGAATGTGTTGTCTATTCCATCCACAAACGCCCGCATATCGCTCTGTGTTGTCGCGGTGAACGTCCCTGTGCTTAGCTTCGCGGTCGTTCCCTCGATCTCGATGCAAATATCTTTCTCCGCGACGCTCAGAGCTGCGAGGGCGTGATTCAGGTTGAGCCCGAACTTCACGTCCTCAGAATAGTCATATCTGTCGAACTCGTCGCTGTCGACCTCCACATAAGCAGCGACCGCGTGCTGAGAATCCATAGCAGCGAGCTCAACGAATCTATCACTGACATGCACCCTCGCTCTTGTCATGAGCGGGTACAGCGCCTTGATGGCGGTATAGAGCTTTCGCGCCTTGATCTTTCCACGGAACATTATAAACACCTCGAAAATAAATAGACACCTTGTGTCTACCTTCCGATAAACACAAGGTTCTCGCCCACGTCGGGGATCTCGTGATCGATTCCGTTCCCGGCGAGCCTGTATTTCCCGCGCGGGACTGCGAATCCCTCGGCGTCGTGCACGCTGTCGTTGAACCTGACCTTGAACGCCACCGGTGCTTCGGCGAACTGGTAATGATCGTCAACGGGCTCAAGTCTGTACCCGCGCCACGCTATGGCGGTCGCGCGGGGCAGTCTCTCGGTGAACGTGCCCGCATCGTCGTTCACAAGGCAGATGCCATCGCCCCAGCGGTCGATCTCCCAGTCCTCTCTCGGTGGCAGTTCCACCACGATGGGACTGTTGATGGTCTCTGTCACTGCTCCCCAGTACACCGGCTCCCTGTCGCGGAACCATGCGAGCTTCGGCGTCTCGACCGCGAGCCTGACGGGGTCTGTGTCAGCGAGATCGAATCCCGCCGGTATCAGAGAGCGAGCGCGGTTCAGCACGTCCTGCACGACATACCCAGGCACGTGCTCCATGACATACCATTCCTTGACTACTCTGGAGCGCCCTGGCCTGAGCAGGCCCGCAGGCGGGGCTGCGTTCGGATCGCACGCCAGAGCGATCGCGTGCTTGTCGTTTCTGATCACCAGCCAGCCAGTCTTCTCGACTGGCTCTATCTCGCAGACCTTGTGCGAGATGTAGGGAGAGTTCAGGCGGTCGAACGTCCACCTGAACCCTCGCGCGTCGACCACCAGCTTTGTGCTGGAGAGCGGGCTGTCTTTCGCGTCGAACAGCCTGCTGACTGCATACATCTTGATCTGGCTCATTACACCACCTCTGAATGTGCACGAAGCACGCGGCGTATCGCGCGCTTCGCCTCCACCCTCATCTTCGCGAATTTGGTCTTTCTCATCCCCGCTGGGATGTCTTCAAGCCCCTCTGTCAGCACTTTGAGCGCCAGCTCAAGCGCCTCCCTGACTTCAGGCTCCAGACTCATTTCCATCCACCTCATCGAGCCCGAACAGCTTCACATACTTATCGATCGCTTCGCTGCCCTCCACCTGGATCACTGCTTTCCAGATCTTCTGGAGGGCTCGGCGCGCCGCGTGCTGTCTGTGCAGCGCGATATATTCGCGGTCGCCAGGCTGCCCTACATTTTTTAAAATGGCGCTGAGGGCGCCATGCGCCTCAACGAACGCCTCTACTACGACAGGATCGAGCTCTGCCATCACATTGCCCTCCTGTTGTACTCGTTTACCCATGCTACTTGGAAGTCTACCCTCTCTGGCAGGGAGAGATCTCTCGCATATATGCTCTCCCTGGCGCGGATCGCAGCGAGTTTCGCAGCGTCCATCTCCCAGAGCATGTCGCCATACATCGCGGCGACACGCTCGAAGTCACGTCTCGCCCGCTCCTCGACGCTGAGCGATGCGTCGACTGTGAGCGGGTTGTCGGGCCTGATCCCGAACTTCTCGCTGTATTCAGCAGCGGCGTATCTCAGAGCCTCAGCAGCTCTATCTTCGGTTCCAAACAGGTTCACAAGTTTTTGACCAAACTCGAATGCGTTCATACGAACCTCCTCGGTTCTCGTTTTTACAATACTCCCTACGACTTGAAAGTATATATATGTTTCGACCATAAGGAGAGAGAAATCGCCTGACGCTCCGGCCACGTAAAACGTGTTATAGCAAAGGATCTCTCCATAGCAGATAGGAGAATATTGCTTCCGGCGAGAAACCTGCTGGAAAAAGAGATTACACGACCTTTGCTGATATCGATTTCCCAGAAGAGCTGTGAAAAATAATGTGTGATGTGGTCTGCGACGTGTGTCGCCCGGTCGCTGTCTGCTGACAGCTTTGACCGCGTGCTAGTCGTTGTCAGGGGCGGTTACGATCCACCGCCGCCACCGCCCTCCAGGGTGGTGATGCGAGTTTCATGATCCGCCAGAATGTCGGCGACGGTCTCGCCCTCAGGTATCTCGCCCACAAGCTCTTCGAGATCGTCGATCGCTCCCTGCAGCGCTGTAACTGTGCTCTGCAGCGCTGTCAGGCTGCTCTGAGCCGCCTCGATCGCCTGCTGAAGCTGGTCGATCAGGCCCTCAACGAGGACGTTCTTTCCCACACGCTGTGCGGTTGCGGGCGCTTTCTCAAGTACTACCATCTGATACCCCCACTCTACCTTGCCTTGTTTCGCGATATATTGTTTCTTCCACGTTGCGCGGCGCTCTCGCTTCTGAGACGCGCCATCCAGATCTGCTCAAGTTTCTCCCTGCAGATCTCCATCAGATACTCGATGTCTTCTTCGCTCCAGTCGTTCAGCACCTCCCGCCAGTCGATGTCCGTAAATCGCATTCTCACACCCTCACGAGCTTTGCGACCTTGACACAGAGCAGACGGATGTACATCTCGTCCCCGCTGCTGCACTTCGTCCACTCGTCGCAGAGGCGATCAAGCTCCCTCTGTGCTTCCACCGGAGGCATCTCTGTGTACAGAGAGAGCATGTTATCGCCGTCCATCCTGATTATGCTGCCCGGAAAGCTCTCTGCGAGCTCATCGAGGATACTGTCATGGCAGAGCAGCCCGACCATCTAGACACCCCACTTCTTCTCGATCTCTGTGCACAACCCAAGCCAGTCACCAGGCGTGGGATACGGCTTTGTCAGGTTCACATACGAGTCCACAAGCGCCTTCCCGCGCAGGAACACGGTCTCGTTGTCGAGCGGTCTCCCGAACCTGTCGGTCGCGCGGATCTTCGCAACCAGCGTCATGTTGCCCTGAACGAGAATATGCTGATCCAGATTCTCGTTCTGGTCGTCCGGGCGAATGTAAAGCGTGAAATCTCGGTTTCCGCTGAAGTTCCCTGCGATCTGTCTGGCTTCATACGTGATCGTGTGCCCTGCGCCCCTAGCGGTAACCACGTACTGGTCTCCGTACCCTCCCTCAGCTTTCGCTACGAACACAGATGTGACCTTTGAGAAGCCCTCCGACCACTCGACTTTGTACGTGTATGCGAACTCTCCAGTGTCGACGCCGGCAGTCTCTCCAGCGTTCGCAGAGCTGTGCGTGCTGTAGATCATACCCTCTCCGGTCGCGCGGAACTCGATCACGTTCGCGTCTGTGAGCACCAGCGCGGCGATCAGACCAATATACAGCACCGCGATCGCGATCGCTATGTGCTTGTACGCTCTGCACTCCCTTCTGGCTGCGATGAGGTCTATCATCGCCACCTCGCTTACTTTATCTCTTTCTCCAGCCTGAGGATCAGCTCAGGATCAACAACAGTCGCCAGCGCTGCCCTTATGCAGGCTGCTTTTTTCGCTATCAGCGCATCGAGCCCGACGGACTGGAGTTCCCTCTCGGCCTCCTCCTTTGAGAGCTTCATCAGCTTCGCAACCATGTCTGCCGCGTTCTGAAGCTCAGACTTTTTCTCCAGAAGCAGGAGCAGGCGCATGTTGTCCTCGATCGCCAGCGATACGACTTTCTCCACCTGTGTGTGTCGCTCCATGAGAACGTCGTACTGTCTCGTCAGCACGTTGTACCGGCACGCCATCAGCGCCATAATCAGCGCGCCCACAGCGAGGGCTGTGATGCATATCATCGTCAGGAACTCCACTGCGATCACCTGCCGGCCCTGGAGAGCTCGAAGAACTTCTTGTCACGTCCCGGAATCCTGCCCAGGAGCTTCGCCATCAGCAGCGGGTCGGGATAGCCCGGATACCTCGCTCTGTAGGCAGCTCTGGTTCTCGCTATACCGTCCCCGTCGACGAACATGATCCAGCCACGGTTGACCGCGTCCTCGATATCAGCGTCGGTCGCCGACTTGAACCATGTCAGTGGCAGCACAGACTTGACCCCAGCGACGGTCGCCCTGACTTCGTCGGGGAATCTGCATATCCCGTCCTTGCCCAGCCACCCAGCGCCGACCAGCTTGTCGTATTCGCTGCCCTCAAGCTCGATCGTGTTGCTCTTCACTTCTGAACTCATCCCGAAGCTGATCTTTCTTTTCGCCATCCACCACCACCTTACACAGTCTCAAGAAATCTGAGAATCGTAGCATCGCATACGCAGTCTCCCGGTTCCGGCGGAATACGAGGAGCGGGAGCAGCCCCTCCCTCGCAGCGTTCGCTTCGCACTGCTTCATCGCGTCCCATACCCTCAACCGCTCCTGTCTCTTCGCTTCTATCGCGAACGGGAACCTGGCCCGGACTGCTTCTGAGAGCTTCAGGTCGCACCCAGGCACGCTCGCAGGCGTGGAGATGATGTCGTTCTCAGAGACGCCCAGCTCTGCAATCAGCGCGGCGCGTATCTCGTCCTGGAAGGCGCGACCCTTTGACTTTCGCGATCGCGTGGTTTTTGCTACCATATCCAGAGAAGCACAAAATATTTTTTAGCCCTTCCGCGCCTCGTACATCGCTGCATACAGCAGTAGCGTGTACGCTATCGTGTCGATCGCCTTCTCCCTGATCTCCTCGACTGTGAGCGGCGTGCACTTCATCGCCGCGTCCCTGAGAGACACTATATGCTTCGACATCAGCGCGAAGATCGCCTCCTCCCTGTCGCACCCAAGCAGCCCGGCAACGAGATCGAAGTTGTGGAACCGCTCGTCAGGCGTGGAGTACTCGATCTCCTTCCTGTCAAGAGTTTCCTTCACGGCCCCAAGCAGCTCGTCGACGATCGTCATGAATCTTCTCGAACACCCTGTCGACGATCCCGGATATCTCTGCTACGATCTCTCGTTTCAGCGCTTCGAGACCCACCGCAGGGGTCGCCCTCGCAGCGGATTCATCACTGCATCTGTAATACTTGTACATCCTCCCGCCCTGGACGCGGCACGTCGCGCCAATCCTGTGCGCGTACTGGAGACGCTTCAAAACTACCCGCCTGAAAGCTCTTGTGTTTTTGACATGGTACTCCCTGGCGACGATACCCGCGAGCTGGACGGGTGTCAGCGCGCCCTCCTCGGTGTCAGGGAGGAACTTCACAACGTCGCGCCACCCGATACTGATCTCGCTCATCGCTTTCCGCTTCGACATCCCAACGGAGGACTCGCTCGGTTCGACTCCCGGCTCCCTCCAGTATACGCAGAGCGGCTCGTCGGGCGTTCCAGCATCCCTATTGACCAGACCCTTCGTTCGCAGATGGTATATGTGTGTGTAGACGTTCACTCCCTTCCATCCAGCGAGCTTCGCCGCCCTGGCGATATCCCTCGCGGTGGCGGCGTTCTCTCTTCCAACCGGCACGAATCTGAGCAGGTCTAGACTCTTCACGAGAACCACCAAAAGAGTGCCCGCATCGAAAATATATATACTTTTCTGGAAAAAGAGATTATGCGACCTTTGAGGATTCTGGTTTCCAGCCCGCCTGTGACATGCAGGGCCGCGAAGCCGTGCTACTCCATGTCACACAAGCACATTAAAATTCATCTCAGCGGATGAATATGTTTTTGGCCCGTGAAGGCTGGGTGTACGCGCGGGGAGGGGCAAATTCACATATCATATGGAATGAACCTGGTCGCAAACCGCAAGATTCAAGTGTTTTGTGTGCGCCACTGAAAGTGGCCATGGCCATACCAAGGCAATGCACATCAGACATGCCCTAGTGCGTATCCCGATGAAAGGGGAACTGAAAAAAGAGGATGGCCATGGCGTCTTACGACATCCACGTAATGTCCACCACGATCCTGATGCACTGCTCGTCATACAGTCGCATCTCCATGTGCTCGATGAATGCGTCGACCCACATCGTATCTGCTGCGTCGACATCGTCGACGTTGATACCTATCTCCGGCTCCAGAAACTCGACGTGGCGAGAGATCCCGTAGTCGTATACGGTCGGTCTTCTGAGCGTCGCCACCGCGCTGAGTGATACCCTTTTCGCGGTTGTGATGCACTGCTCGATCTCGTCTCTGTCGACTGACTCAAGCGACTGCCCTGGCCCAGGCTCGAACGCCCCATTCCTCGACAGCAGGACTGTGATCTTTCCCTGCGCTTCTGTCTGCGATCGCAGTCTCCAGCACTCCCATCCATTGCGCGGGCTCAGGAGTCTTCTCATCATCTGCACCACGGCTGCCCGCTGTGGAGACAGCTCATGCTGAGACATCTTCGCATCCTCCAGCCCATATGCCCTTCGCTTCGTCTATGGCGGCTTCGAGCTCGTCGGCTGAGACCGTTCGCTTACCACGGTTTCTGAGGGAGACGAACCCCCGCTCCTCCATGACATTCAGTACCACGTCCAGATCGAGAGCGAGTTCACAAGCGATCTCTCCTGCAGAAACGGTGCGCGTTCCAGCCTTTAGCTGCTGGTCGATATATCGGTTGATCTCCCATCTGGCTACTTGTACAGGTACGTCCCTGACCACGATTGCAGTGGTGTCATCGTGCATCTGACGATCCACCTCGACGCCAGTAGCGGTTAGCCCTTCCGCAGAGCTTCTTCTCAGCATGCCCATGCAGGCACAGATACGTCAGGCGATTATAGACTGCCATCGACAGTTTCTCATCTCGCTTCAGCCTGTGCTTCTTCGCTACAATGTCTGCGATCTCTGCAGGGGTCAGCGCCCCGTCCTCGCTGGCGGGCAGGCAGTCGAGCACGTCCTGCCACCCGATCGGGACGCGGTTCAGGCGCTGTCTGTATCCCTGCTTGACAAACTTCAGATGGCTGACCATCGCAGTTCACCCCCGAAGCTGGGAACTGGAGGGTTCGTGATTAGCTCCCTAACGACGTCCCGCAGCTTGAACCAGGCTGCGTTACGTGTCTCCCCGCGCGTGTGCACTGCGAACACGTCCGACTCTGCAGGCATCCTCTCAGTGATGTGCCCTGCAACGTAGACCCTGATGGGCTCGTCTGCAACGTCGCGGTACGGAGACTCCACCTCGGCCCATCCGCCCATGACAGGTGGTTGAAAGTCTGTTGTGAGATGCACGTAGAACCTCCTGCCCTGGATCAGTGATCTGAGTTCGTCGCGCGCGCTGAGCAGTGCGTCGATCCCACACCCTCCATCCGGGAAGCGCGCGAAAATCGTGTAGTGAGGAGGCGCGCCAGTGTCCCGGCTCGGCTGGATCGAGAGCTCGGTTCCCGGAGGCAGATGGCGGCGGGCGACCCACATGATCAGTGGGAGAGACTGCACCACGCCCCAGAACTGGATCTCAAGCAGCTCAGTCTCCATCTGCCTGAAAGCCAGCTCCCAGCGCGCTGTCGCATCGTCGAGCTCCCTGTCGATCGCGGCGATGTCGTTGCGGTTCGTCGTTCACACCTCCACAGACACAGCGCGGCGATCTACGAGCACAAACCAGCATTCGGCGCCGTACATCAGTATCGCCCCGCCAAACACGAACGCGATCGCTGCTGACATCAGATCCCCTGCAGCGAGCAGGCTGACGAACGTCAGCATGAACAGTCCGCCGACCAGGGCGCACGCCCATATCCTGGCGGACAGCTTGTTCGCAGGCAGTCCCACCAGCGACCCCGGAGGGCTGTAGTCCCCGCGAGATACGTCGTTCGCGTTCGACAGCTTCACCAGGCCAAGGATGCCCGCGATTATTCCGAGCACCCACATCCCGGTCACGAACAGCACGAAGGCTGCGATCAGAAACGCCAGGCCGAACCCGGCGTACAGATAGTATCTAAGCTGTGACATTCTTCATCAGCTCCTCCACTCTGCTTTTTGCATCTTCTGATAATCTATACTTCGTCCCGACCTTGCGGAGCCACCCTGCAGATATCATGCGTCTCAGGGTTGTCAGGACGTTCGTGTAGCAGTGCATGATCGCCAGCGAGATCTCCGACGCATTCAGCTCCCGGTCGTTCCACAGCAGGTCGACTATCATCGCCTCTGTGGACTTCAGCCCGATCGCTGAAAGTGCATGAGTTCTCGTCAGCGACCCGCACCTGCCATCGCGGATGGCTTCGTCCAGCGCTTCGACCACGTCGATGGTGCTGATGTCTTCTTTGAGCACGTACCTGCGTCTGCGCCCTGAGGCGTCGATGTGCAGGTGCGGCTGCAACGCTGCCAGCATCGGGTTCACCGTGTCGTAGATGTTCACGCGCGCGCCCTTTCGGATATCCGCGAGCGTTTGGGGCGCGCGGTTCTCGATCATGTACTTCAGCACCACCAGCCGCGATCTGTTCCCGCGCGTGTAGTCATCACGCAGGATCTTCCTCAATATTTCTGCTGCTACTTCTTTACTCATCACCATACCACCTCACACGGGCCTGTATTTTCCAGCCTTCGGCTCCATGATCCCACCAATCGTCACCATCTTCCTGAGAAGGTTCTCGGCTTTGTATCGGTCGATTCCCATGCGCTCTGCTTCGTCGAGGATATCGGTATGCGACGCCAGCCTGTCGGGCGACTTCTTCGCCAGCTCGGCGATGATCCTCTGCAGCGCGATGCTACGATCTGTCGCGGTCTTCGTCATCCCGACCTCGATCGCGTCTGCATCGAGCATTCCCGTTTCTGGGTCTATACCGACACCCCCCAGACATTTCATGAGAATTCTCGTTGCGAGCTCAGCGTCCTCCCCTGTCACGGTCTGGGACATCCTCAGGCGGGCGACGGCTTTCGCCAGTCGCACAAGAGCCTGGAGCTGTCGCGCGGTGACTGGCACCGGATGCGAGGCAGATCTGCACAGCCCGCGAATTTCCATGAAGCACTTCTTCAGTCGCGCTTTGGCGTCCTCGGTCATCACCGGCGATATGTGCTGTCGAATATACGCTATGTACTTCCTCAGCAGCTCCGGCTCGATCGCAGGGGCGGCGGTCTCGCAGTTCAGCATGTGCTCCGCCAGGTCGCTGTCCCGCGTCGGCTCCGGGCGGTCGTGGATCACGAAAATCAGATCGAACCTGCTCAGAAGTGTCGGAGGGAGATTGATCTGGTCTGCCACGGGCTCATGAGGATCGAATCGCCCGTACTTCGGGTTCGCGGCTGCGAGCACTGCACACCTGCATCGGAGCGTCGCGGTGATCCCCGCTTTTGCGATCGCTATGATCTGCTGCTCAAGCCCTTCGTGCAGGGCCTCCCTGTCGCGCTCGTTCATCTTGTCGAGCTCGTCTATGCAGCATACGCCCTTGTCGGCGAGAGGGAGGGCTCCAGCCTCTATAGTCCACTTCCCGTCCCCAGCATCGTCTTTCACTGCTGCTGCTGTGAGACCCGCGACGGTCACGCCCTTCCCAGAAGTGAACACAGCGCGCGGGGCGATCTGAGCGACGTATCGGAGTAGCTGAGACTTCGCCACGCCAGGATCTCCAACGAGAAGTATGTGTATGTCTCCCCTGCTGGTCGTCCCGTCGGGATACACTGTTTCCGGAGCTGATGCGAGCTGCAGTGCGATCGCCAGCTTGACATCCTCCAGCCCGTAGATCGAGGGCACGATCGAGTCCCTGATCTTCTCGATCAGGCGCGGATCGCGCGACAGCTCCCTGATCCTCGCGACATCTTCGTCTGTGATCACTATATCCTCGAAGTCCCGCTCGATCTGCTCCACATGCGTCGCCTCGATGTAGTGGTCGTAGTCGATCGTCTCGCTCGCCTTGCTCTTCGGCCCTTCCATGAGCTTCAGGATTCCAGTGATGCGAACTCTGTTCCCAGCGCCTATGTTCTCAACGAGCTCGCCCGTGAGTATCACGAGGATCGAGCGAGGCAGGTTTCCAGCGCGGACTCCCTCAGGAAACTCCTGGAGCACTATGAATCTGCTGTCATCTTTCTTCGACCTGTCGCGGTCGATCTTGAAAGGCCCTGCCCTGTCGCATCCCAGGCAGATCAGCCCTTCGTTTCTCTTCACCTGTCCCGCAGGGGCGTACATCCCGGCCCCACATCTTCTGCATATGAGATAGACTTCTGTCAGCGAAGTGTAAACCACACTGGCAGACCTCACAACGCCCTCGACCGCGATCAGTCTCCCTACATCTGTGCTGCGAATGCCCCCGATTCGGCGGACATCACGGGAGTTTCTGATCCTGACCCTGACAGCCCCTTCGAGATCGAAGGGAAAATCGTAGCTGTTCGCCGCAGCAGCGAGCATCGTGATAAAATCGTCTGGATGCTCGATAGCGTAATCCGCAACGTCGATATCGTATTTCTCAAGCTCCACGACATCGAACACTAGCGGCAGCCCTTTTCCTGCTGCATCGAGCAGCCTTCCACGGTATCGGTCGAGCAGCGCTTCGATCTGTCCATCCTGCATGATAGTTTCTCTGCCTAGATAGTATATATAGTTTTTGTGAATTTCTCTGTTGTAAGCATGTTTACATTTGTGTCGTCCACGCCGGTATGAAATTTGCGCAAAATCGTATCGATATGTGCACCGTTAGAGCATATCGTTTTTATGAGGCACCATTTACTGATGTCGATTCCTTGCATCGTCTCTAGATGCTGTTTTTTAAGTTCCATCACTATTTTGTCAGGTTACGGTCATGAAACTACCTCGAAAATGACGTATTAGATCGTTCGTTTCATGAAAATGAACATTCTTATACCTTATTTCATGGAATTAACGGTTATTTAGAGATTCGTTAGAAGTATTTTGAGATAGATATGTGTTTATGGATGCGGTTTAATGTGCTAAAATCAAGGTGTTACGATTCTGAAAAATCGTATCGATATGTGCGCCGTGTTTAGGAGGTGAGAGATCCTTCTGATATCGATTTTACACTGTGGTTGAGACTGTTTTTATTGATAGCGATTTTTCTTAGGCTTTACTGATAGCGATTTTGATTTCTGTATGTCTTTCGTGACACTGATTTGCCATGATCCTCGTTCTTTAGTAATACTTTGATTGTTAATCGTATCGATAGGCGCGCACATAACGCACATATTAGAGATAAGAGAGAGATAGAGAGATAGAGATATAGAGATAAGCAGTCGAGCTCTAGCTCTCGCTAGATATGATAGAGAGAGTTATAGCTAGTATATATACTTTTCTCGATAAACTGGAATTATAATTTCCATCGCATGAATGGCCTCGTGGGCGTGGTGGATTGCCGGAATATGTGCGATATGTGCGCACATATTTACCTTAAAGTGTTACATGGTCTAAAAGGAGCTCTATTATGCCTCAGATTCCATGGTAGTTTTCCTTTTTGTATACACGGTTTAGGAAGTCAGAAATGGTAGTTTCGGTATATATCATGATCATTCATATCAAATCGTGCTTTGCTTATATATTCGCGACCGCCTCAGAGCGAATTTACCATGAAGAATTGCCTTGGTAGCACAAAGGAAGAAAAAAGTATGTAGAAACCGGTGCTACTGGAGAAGAATCGGTAGCAGCGGCCTCTGCACTGGCTACGCCCATGCCACAGCGTATTTCAGCCTGGAGAGCGTCTGTGGCACTTCGTCGTTCACGACCTGCTCCGTGGTCGCTCCAATGAAATCTCGACCGACAACAGCAGCCATCACGGTCATCAGCGCTGGATCTGCTGAGCTCTGCACCGGGATGCATGGATCGAGCACTTTCTCACCCGGCTTCGTGAACCTGGCAACCACCTGCAGCGACATGTCCTCTATGCGGGACAGTCTCGTATACGAGCGGCTGATCACGTCCCCTCCCGGAGGCGGCACGGCGTCGCCCTTCGCGTAAAACACTATCGGCTTCCACATGTTGTTTACGCGCGGTGCTGCTGGTTTTTCCACCAGAAAGTCCGAGACAGAGCGTGGCACAAGCTGCACGTCCGGCTGAGCGCTCGATGCGAGAGTATTCGCGTACACCCACCTGACTGCGAGACCCTGTGGCGTTGCGGATATCGCGTCGCTGAGCTGTGGCACCGAGACCTGTATCACAACCCTCCCGCGCTCGGATATCGCGCTCTCGGAAAGTCGCAGGAATTCGGAGAAGTCCTGCCGGCTGAATCTCTGCACTGAGAGATCCGAGAGCACGACATCGACGGGATGCTCAAGCCCCGCGAGGGCTTCGTGCCAGTCGGCGCGCTGGATCTTCGCGGTCGGCTCTTCTGCCACCTGCCGTTTCAGCGTCAGGTGCTGCTTCACTGTCTTCACCGCGCCGATCCCCACCTTTTCGGGCTGGTCAGCGAGCTTCTTCACTATCTCCCTGACTGTCTCAGGCCCTTCGGACTTCTTGACTTTGACAAGCTCCAGCGCTTCGACCTTAGGCAGGTCTATCTGCTTGATCGTCTCTTTCACGTCCGGAGGGAGTTCTTCAGCGATCTGGATATCCTGCTGGATCGTGCGCGGCGACACCCCGATCTTCTTCGCAGTGTCTTCAGCGAACGACTCCACGCCCTTCCTGGCCTCCCGGAAGGCTTCGCTCTTTCTGTCTCCACCATGCGCGGCCACCGGAAACAGCATCTCGTAGATCTCTTTTCTGCGTCTCAGAAACTCCCCGCGCTCGACATACGAGAGCTCAGAGCGTATCAGGTTCTCGTCTATCTCTACGAGTTCCTGCATCAGCGGCTCGACATCGAGCACTTCCACCTCCACCTCGTCCATCCCAAGCTGCTTGCAGGCTTCAAGTCTGTGCGCGCCAGCCAGCAGCGTCCCGTCCCTGCGCACGAGAATCGGGTGCAGCATCCCAATCACCTTGATGGAGTCCGCGATCTGCTGCACCTTCTCAGGGTTCACTGCACGCTTTCTGACAGGGACTTTAATATCTGCAATTTTCATCCGCATATTATATGATCTCATGATCTCCTGGCTAATAAATATTTTCAATAAAAGAGAAATTATGAAAAAAAAATGTAATCAATCCGAAATGTTTTCGTCTAGATCGGCACCACCAGCCTGACGTACTTTTTTCTCATGCTCTTCGGGTCTCGCCCCGTCTCCACATATCCCTTCAGGTTCTGCAGGAGTCTTCTCAGTGTATACCTCGACACGTTCATCTCAGCAGCGAGCGCCCCGAACGACATCTGCCCTCCGGCTTCATCAAGCAGCTCAAGAACTCTCTGCTCCCTCCTTCCGAGCTCAGCGACGTGCTTTCCCATGAGGGCGAAGATCTGCTCCCTCATTTTGCAGTGCGCGTCAGTGTTGATCTCCAGCTCACCGTGGATCTCCCTGATCTGCTCTTCGATGGCAGAAACCCGCATCAGCAGGTCACGTAGAACGGCGCTGTGATCATCGAAAGCGTTATATCCAGAAACGACACCATATGCTATTGCCGGCGGATGCGATTCGCGGGGGCGCGTTTCGCACGTTTCTTTTTCCATGCTACCACTTCCTGAACTTCATGAGAAAAGAGAGTTCTGGATATTATTTATTGGTTGCGATCAAATCCTTCAAAACTTCGACCCGCTCCGCAGCATACACCCCCTCACCGCACATATCATAAGCGGTCATGAGCTCATCGCTTCTTATCACCCCCCTCGCTATGAGCACATCGCAAAGCGCGTTTATAAGCCGCTTCGCCTGGCACTTCTCAGAGCACTGTGTGCGTCTGTATAAATCCATGACTTCCTTGATCCCTACGGGTTCTTGAATATCTTTATTCAAATACCACCCTCCATTTCAGGTCACGCTGAATTCGACCCGCACCCATAAAAAAGTTTTGTATATTCGATACTACCAGCCACCTCGGCTCTTTCAGGAACTCATTGCCCTGAATGTATATATAGTTATTCCCATGAATCGACATGCGTTCCGGCCACGTAAAATGCGTTATAGCTCTGGATCTCTCCAGGACAGATAGGAGAATATTGCTTCCAGTGAGAAAACCAACTGGAAAAAGCGATTACGCGACCTTTGCTGCTGCTTGTTTTCCATTACGCGCCGTGCGTCTTCCCAGCAGGTATGCATGGAAGGTTGTGAACATCGTCCCAGGCATCCACCGGCTCTTCTCTGCTGAGCGGTCTCGACGGATGATCCCGTTGTCCTTCCACATGCGGGTGTACTTCTTGAACCGGTCAGGGACTTCGTGATGCTCTTTGATGTGTGCCAGTGCATCGAGCATATCGTCTATAGAGATGTTGTACCTCAAGCATAAAGTCTGATAGAGATGATACGGGTTATGTGCCATCCGTGTAGGAGTATTTTTCTGTAGTCACATATATATTCATTCTCCCCTTACCACGCATCAACAGGCACGCTCTCTCTATGTACCCGTACTTCCGTAGGCTCTTCAGGGCGTTCCTGATCGTGGTCTCAGTCCATCGTTCGCCAGTGTGCTCTAGCAGCGCTCTTTCAAGCTCTGGAGCGGTCATCCCGCCCGACCTCCGTATCATCTCAAGCACGAGCTTCTGGTTCCGTGTCAGCGTCATTGCTGCGTCCGGATGATCTGGTGCGTGCCTATGTACGCTGAGGACAGCGCGAACACTCCCGTGATTGCGGATGTCTTCACCTCGGTCGGGATATCCTGCAGCGTGCAGATGAATGCGGTGAACGCTACAAGAATCCCGACGGTCAGGACGCTCTTCAGCGAATCTATCATCTCTTTGTCCACCTTCTCACCTCCCTCATGTGATCTCGACCCTCATGTGATCTCGACGTTCACAGGCCCGGCGATCACGCGCTCGTCTGCTTCGAGACCGTAGCTCTGCCCTACGCTGTAGAGCGTCGTGTCTTTGATCGTCACGTTCAGAGATATCACCTCGTCGATGCCCGTGATCGGCGTCTTCGTCTCGTAGTCGACGAACACCGCCTGCAGCACGTCTGAGTACTCAAGCCTCTCCCCGATGCGGTAATCGCCGAGCAGCGACTGTATCGAGTTCTCAAGCTGCGATCTGAGCGCGGACGTTGCCCCTGAGAACGCTCTGACTTTGAGATACACCGAGACGGGAACCAGCTCGGCGGTCGTGTACAGGAAGGGATAATCTCCCAGGCCGATGAGGACATCGAACGACCCCTCACCATCATACGAACTCGCAGTCACCACCTTCGCCAGCGTCTCGCTGCTCTCAAGCGTCGCTTTCACGCAGTACCCGGTCGGGACTGGCGCGGGGATGTTCACAGTCGCGGTTCTCTCAGCCCCAAGCGTATCGGTGTACGTCAGCGAGAGCGTGACATTGTTCAGCAGCGGCTCGGTGCACCTGACCCATATGTACCCGCCGGCGGAATCGTCGAGGGCGTATGCCTGATACAGCGGCTTCAGGATCGCGGTCTTGACACCGCAAGCGGTGATCCCTGCCGCGATGTTCTTCTTGATCTCGTTGCATATGGCGTCGACATCGTCCAGCGGCCCGTTCACTGGGTCGACTGTGATCGTCACGTCTCCGAGCCCGATCGGCTGCACCCCTGCCTCCCTCACGAGCCGGTTCCCGTCGGAGTCGGTCAGGGCTTCCAGGTGCTCTTTCACGAGCTGCACTGTCGCCCTGCCTGTCGCTATTGGCGCGTATATGTATCTCTGTCTCAGCGACTCGTCGTCCTCCTGGTCAGTCCCGCCAGCCATGTCGTACTCGTTCGTGACTGCGTCGATCCCTGAGACGGGCGTCAGGATCAGCGTGATCGACCCCGCCGCCACGTTGTACTTCGCGCCCTCCTCGACAGCTACGATATCGACGTATACGTGATCCATCCCGGCCTCCAGGACGGCGTCCTGCGCGGTCTCGAATAGGTACATGTTCCCATCGGCGTCATACGCACCGACCTGCGTCCCCTTCGGGATCGTGATATCTCTCGTCGGCGGGACGATGCATGAGAACTTCACAGTCCCACGGGCCTTCGTCCCCTGATCCCTGCCGAAAGGCAGTCTGTCTTTCACCAGCGCGTCCAGCGCAGCTCCAGTCGCTGTGAGCACGTTCAGCTCCTTCTCCTTCTCTGCGATCAGCTTCTGCAGAATATGAAGCTGAATCGCGATCGACTCGTTTATGACCGTGTTCGGGGAGTACTGCGAGTAGTCCCGCATCAGCGGGTGGAGCTTCATCTGGATCGCCTGGAGCTCCGCCTTGATGCGTTCTATGCTCTTCACTTCTATCAATTCTACCACCACATGATGTTACATCAGTCACAGAAACAGCACGCAGCACCAGTTATACGTCTCCCCACGGGTGACTGTCACATAGAAGTTTGTGCTGTTTGCATACAGACCGGAAACGCTTGCACCGCTGGCAGTCGGTACTATAGAAATGATATGTGGGACTGCACCCAGATTATGTGCAATCGTCTGGGACGATCCGGTACCGGTGCTGCTTCCTGTTGCTACCATGATTGGCACGACACTCCCAAGTGTATGCAAGGCTGTAGATGCGTGATCGCTCTGCTTCAGGTACGTCCCCTGTGCTTCGGACTTTGACAGGTACGTATCCTGAGCATCTGTCTTCGACAGGTACGTATCCTGAGCGTCTGACTTCGACAGGTACGTATCCTGAGCGTCTGACTTCGACAGGTACGTATCCTGAGCATCTGTCTTCGACAGGTATGTGCTCTGAGCGTCGCTATCGGCCAGGTACTGTGGCAGCAGGTCGAACCCGATCGGGAACCCCCTCGGCGCCAGGTACGGTGAGACCTTCATGAAGATCTTCATTCTCTGAGGCGGATCAGGGTCACATCTCAGAGATTCGATCACGAGGTCCTTCAGCTCAGGTATCGACTCCTCGAGATCTCGCCTGAGGTGCGCCTCGAGCTTCAGGTTTGTCTTAAGATCTCCTATCACGATTCTACCACCTGGAGGTCTACTCCGACCTGGAGACCGAGGTTGCGATATGGCCTTCGTGCCGGAGAAGCTGACCTTTTTACTACCGCATGGGACCCGCCTTCACTAGCGATCCGTTCGAGAGCACATATACCGCGAGATAGCAATATGCGAGCGTGTCGTCGTCAGTGTTTCCAGAATATGCCTCGAAGCCAGCCCCCTCCCAAAACCCTGGAACTCCGATGAGCGCGTACGCGCTGCGATACTTGAAGCCCGACGATAGAAATAGCGAGCGTGTCCCTCCGCACCGAGCGATCTGGTATGGCAGCGGCGACGTTGTGCGATTTTCTCGCGGCTCGTCGTACGTCCCGATTGCGACTATATAGTTCTGATCGTAGCTTGCCAGCTTGTTCGCAAGTGCCTCCGCGTTCGACGAACTCCCGAATACATCATATGTGCCCGTGAACACTACCTGAAGTGTGTTTCGATCGATCACAACCAGCCCGTACGATCTCCCCTGCTCCAGAACTCTCGTCCCGTTCACCCAGATACCGCGCCCGAACTCGTTCACTTGCGACGAAAGCCCTACAGATCTGACCTCTATCGTCATAATGACAGAGAGTTTTTCGTTGACCGCGCTGCGCACCGCCTTCTCCGAGGGGATGTTCGAATCACTGCCCGGGTTACCAACGCTTGTTACGACCGGCACCACCGTGCCAGGCGTATGCAGGCTGGTGGATGCGTGATCTCTATCGGCCAGGTACTGTGGCAGCAGGTCGAACCCGATCGGGAACCCCCTCGGCGCCAGGTACGGCGAATGCTGGTGCTCCGTGATCGGTTCCGTCCCAAGCGTGTACAGCCCTCCGCCGTGCAGCGTCAGGTACGTGTACTGCCCATCGTATGAGACATCTGTGATCCGGAAGAACTTCTCAGCACCGCCCTGCACGAGGCGGACGATCAGCCCCGGCCAGTACTGGCTTCTGTAGTCCCCGACCATGCGGACTGTGTTCTCAGACCAGTATCCCCACAGCTCGCTCGTCATGTCCCCTCTCCAGCGCCTGGAAACTGCAGGGCCTTCTTCATGTTCTCGTACATCTTCGACAGCACCTCCAGCGTCGCGCGGTCGACGTTG
>JARYLI010000010.1 GCA_029907715.1 Methanothrix sp. | reverse complement strand
CGCCCACGTCCTGCACTGTACTGAGGTGCGCGAGCCCTCGGGAAATGCAGGTCGCTGCCAACTCTCAATAATAACAATTTTCTGATAATTCTGTCTGTCATGATCCTTTTTGTCACTTCATGTAAATCCATTTAAAAACTGATGATACGTTATACTTCGTAGATAATTTTATTTAATATATAATATTATATCAACTCATGAGGGATACTATAGTCGCCGGGGAAAGCTTGGGCCGTCCCCTTTTCCAGTGTCGGGCAACAAAATGTCACAATGATATAAAATTCGCTCTTATCCATTTGATGACTTGTCTGAAGGGGCAGAGGTCATGCTATGCGTTCGTTTCGACGAATGAATGCTTTCAGCGACCACATTGCATGCTTTGCAAGTTGCTACGCACATAAGAGCGATAAAATTTTATCAATATTATTACGCAGGCAGATCAATAGGTTGGGGGCTAAATGGGCGAGGGCAAATTCTAGCTTATACCCTCTCTCAAGAATATCTTCTTCGCCTCCTCCAGTATCTGACATCCTGTGTCGAACGCAAGATCCCTGTTGGGTGAGTTGAAGTACAGACGCAGCCTGTTGCCGTCCTTACTGCTCTCCACAAGAAGAACCTTGATCTCCATCTCCTTCAGAACGTGTGGCTGGCTCCTTGCAATCTCAAGAACTATCGACTTTGCTCGGTCTATCTTCGATGCATCCTGTATCAGGAAATCTACCGTCCATACCGACACCGGATCCCGCATGGACCAGTTCACTATGACCTCTGTGGAGATCACGCTGTTCGGAACCACAATCCTCCTTTTATCCCAGGTGCATATGACTGTGTGTCTCAGGGTGATATCCTCCACGTACCCATAGTCGTTGCGGAAGGTGACGTAATCGCCGACGCGTATCGGCTGGAAGACCGCTATGAACAGTCCCGATATCAGGTTTGAAAGAGCATCCTTTGCTGCGAAGCCTATCGCCAAGCCTGCCAGGCCGGCGCCGGCGAGCAACGCGACTGCTATCCTGTAAAGCTGCGGGATCTGGAGTATGACCAGAGCAATGCCGGCCAGGTAGATCGCCGCAACCACGATCCTTCTTATTATTATATGAAATGTCCTGGTCCGCTCCTCCTCGACATGCTCCGCTCTGAGTATGTTGTTCTTCAACATCCTGTCAGCAAAGCTCAAAAAGTACCTCTGAAGCATTTGATCCGCGATCTTTGCGGCGATCTGTGTTCCGATAAGAATTATAATTATTATTACAAGGTTTGTGATGAGAGCTATGGGATCTATCCTGCTCACGGCGCTGTAGAGCACTGTGAGGGAACTGTTGCTGCTCTGCGCTGCTATTGTTTCTATAGTGTCATTGACGACAGCAGCTGGGTAAACAGTGACATTCTCGAGCGTGTAGGTGACCATCGCTTCCAGATGCGAGAAGCATGAGATAAAAGTTATGCCATGGAGTTATAGGGAACCATGAGATGAAATATCAAGAGTTCACAGCAAGGCCGTCCGCTCACTGGCTGAGCCCCTTCAGCTGGGAATGGACAACGGCGCCAGGTGCGCGCTGATACCGATCGAGAACAAAATGCACTTCCTGGAGGTGTCTGCAGATATCGCCGAGCGGGTCGACCCAATCTTCTACGGCGATCCCGTGATCGCAGCAAGGAAGGCGATCGGGCTGAAATGATAGTGTACGTCTGCACTGCCAGCAGCATTTGACCTGGCTGGGTTTACTGCTGATCGCCGAATTGTGACCGTTCAGCTGTTCCAATAAGCTGTTCGGGCCAGCTCATTAGAGACTGCCAGTCATTCCATTCGGTCAATGGATGCGGTTCTCTGCATGCGCAACACCCTGAACCACCACAAGCCTATTATCCGGTGAGATCTCCTGCTATTAGTATGGATGTTCAGCGTTTTATCGACAACGCAATAGATGAGATAAGGCGTGAGGTGAAGGGCAGGGCGATAATAGCCCTCTCAGGCGGTGTCGACAGCTCTGTCTGTGCAGTTCTCGCTCACAGGGCTCTTGGGGAGAATCTGATACCGGTCTATGTCGACAGCGGTCTCATGAGGCGTTTCGAGTCGGAGCGGATCGTGGAGCTCTTCAGCCATCTCAATCTCATAAAAGTGGATGCATCAGAGAGATTTCTGAACGCGTTGAGGGGAGTGACAGATCCGGAGCAGAAGAGGAAGATCATAGGCGAGACGTTCATCAGGGTTTTCGAGGAGGTTGCATCCGAGGTCGGCGCAGAGTATCTGATCCAGGGCACGATCTATCCTGACAGGATCGAGTCCGAGGGCGGGATAAAGTCGCATCACAATGTGGGCGGGCTGCCTCTACACATCGAGTTCAAGGGCATAATCGAGCCGATGCGCGATCTCTATAAAGACGAGGTCAGGGAGGTCGCAAGGGCGCTTGGCTTGCCGATGGAGATAAGCGAGAGGATGCCGTATCCAGGGCCAGGTCTCGCGGTCAGAATCGTTGGTGAGATAACAAAGGAGAAGCTGGAGGTCGTGCGAACCGCAAACGCGATAGTCGAGGAGGAGATCTCTTCATTCAAACCGTGGCAGGCGTTCGCGGCTGTTATCGGAAAGGCCACAGGCGTCAAGGGTGATAACAGGATCTACGGCTGGGTCGTCGCAGTGAGGGCAGTGACGTCGAGAGATGCCATGACGGCTGATGTCCTCGAGCTCCCCTGGGATGCGCTCAGAAGGATATCCTCAAGGATAACAGGCGAGATACCCGGGGTATCCAGGGTGGTGTACGACATCACCCCGAAACCGCCAGGCACAATAGAGTTCGAGTGATACTCGCCGATCTGCTGCATCGTCTGAGAAGAATCCGGTAAACACAGGGTGCTCCGGCCAGAGCGCATAAAGCAAAGGCCGCAAAGAGGCTGAGCCCCATCATGCAGCACCCCTTCTACGAGACGTACTCCAGGAGCACGATCCTCTGCTGAGAAAGATCCTCTCTGGATACGTGAAGAAGCTTCTCAGGCCCGAGAACCTTCCGCCCTCTCGCTGCCTTCAGGAACTTGTCCACAGGGTCGAGATCGAACGCCAGAGCCGGCGTCCTGTAATGCATGGGGATCACGAGCTTCGGCCTGAGCTTGTCTATGACTGCAAGAGCACCGCGCGCGTCTATCGTGAATGTCCCCCCAACAGGGATGAGAAGAATGTCCACATCGCCTATCGCCCTCGCCTCGCTGTCACTGAGCACATGCCCCAGGTCGCCCAGGTGACACACCCTGATGTCATCCATGGTGAAGCAGAAGACCGTGTTCATGCCCCGCAATTTACCTCCTGCATCATCATGATATGTAGCAACGCCCTTTACCTCGATGCCAGCTGCTTTATAAATCCCAGGATGCTTTATCACAATCGGCGATCCCATCACCGCCTCCACGTTGTTGTGATCGAAATGATCGTGGCTCACTAGAACGACATCCGCTCTGATCGGCGGGAGCGTGTAGCCGACGCTCTCATCGGGGGGATCGGTCACGACGGTCCTTCCTATGGAATCGGTTATCTGAAAGCAGGAATGCCCGAACCATTTTATATCCATGCTCCATCACCCTCTGTACTGTCTATTCCGCGCACATCAGGCACGGTATCTCAACCTGCCATCTCAGCTCTTACAAAAAAATGTTTTGCAGTTCTGCCGGCAGCTCACATGCCGGTTGCGGCTGCCAG
Source organism: Methanothrix sp. (assembly GCA_029907715.1). Classification (NCBI taxonomy): domain Archaea; kingdom Methanobacteriati; phylum Methanobacteriota; class Methanomicrobia; order Methanotrichales; family Methanotrichaceae; genus Methanothrix; species Methanothrix sp. The sequence continues at coordinate 53,493 of JARYLI010000010.1, read as the reverse complement.
CGCCATGCTGCTCTCGCGCGAGCCGTTGCCCTCAACGAGCACAACGCTGCTGCTGTTGGTCCAGAGGTACAGGAACCTTATCGATGGGCCCCGGAGATCCCTAACCATGTCTCTTATCTCGAGGGCATCATGGCCGTTTATGGTGGCATTTGCGAACCTGTCGATACCTTTAATGGGCGGGTATTTGAACTCCTCCCTGCTCCTGTAGTTCTCATATGCTGCCCTTGCATATGCGTCGTCCTTCAGAGAGAGTATCGTGATCTTGGCATCGTAGTCCACGCCCATCTCTCCCCAGATGTATTTACCGATGGATACATCACTCACACTGCCGATGTCCCTCGCGCCGTAAAAGTCGTTTATCTCCTCGGATATGTTCACTCCTGTGGTGTTCGCATCGATCACGCCCAGCAGCCTGAATCCCGCGGGAAGATTCTCGGTGGGCACACTAACAGCATGCACCAGCCCTGATGCAATTAACAGAATTGAGATGACCGTTACGGATCTGGATATCATGGTCATAGCCATGGGTTATGGAGAGATAAAGGTTGCTATCTGCTCAAGGGACGTGTCCGAATAAGGATCAAATGTTTCTGACATGAAGAAGCAGTAAGGTCAAATTTCTGGATTCTGCTCTTATCTGGACAGGTCCTGCTCAAGCAGAGGATGATCTGCCGGGACAGTAGATGCCCCATCATGTAAGCATCATCCAGATCTTCATGCTTCATGTGATACCTCCGGCTCCTGCTGTCCTTCACATTCAAGCCCAAGCTGAGGTGCGAGGGAGGCTGGACGATCCATGCGCCGCATTTTGGGCCGCATGTGTGCAGAAAATATATATTTGAATTTCACCGATATAAAAGTGGAAAAGAATCTGATGGATACCATAAAAAGAAGGATGTTTCGGACGATGAAAGATTGTGTGGTACCTGATACAAGCGTCGTCATCGACGGCAGAATTTCGGCCAGGGTCAAGTCCGGCGCGCTCGCCGGCAGGAGAATCGTGATACCGGAGGCGGTTGTCGCTGAGCTCGAGGCTCAGGCAAACCACGGGCGCGAGATCGGGATAAAGGGGCTCGAGGAGCTGAGACGCCTCTCAGAGCTCGCAAAGGCCGGGAAGATAGAGCTTGAGTATGTGGGTGTGAGGCCTGATCTGGATCAGATCAAGCTCGCTGGTGGCGGCGAGATCGATGCCATGATCAGGGATGTCGCCCTGGAGCTGGGCGCGTCGTTTCTTACAAGCGATACGATTCAGTACAAGGTAGCTCAGGCCATGGGGCTGGATGTGGAGTACATAAGACCGGAGAGGGATGAGATAAAGAAGCTCAGCATAGAGAAGTTCTTCACAGAGGATACGCTCTCCGTTCACCTCAAGGAGGATGCGATCCCGATGGCCAAGCGCGGCGGGGTGGGCGCGTTCAAGCTTGTGAAGCTCGACGACAAGCCCATCAGAGAGAAGGACCTGCGCGAGATGGCCAGGGAGATCATCGAGCGCGCAAAGCTCGATCCTGAGGGTTACATAGAGATAGAGAAGAACGGGGCCACGGTTGTTCAGCTCGGACCCATGCGCATCGCAATAACCAGACCACCCTTTTCAGATGGTCTTGAGATAACAGCGGTCAGGCCTGTCGCAAAGGTCGATCTGGACTCGTACAAACACGCTGACGAGCTCAAGGCGAGGCTGAGCGAGGGCCAGAGGGGCATACTTATCGCAGGTCCTCCCGGCTCAGGCAAGTCAACGCTTGCAGCAGGCATAGCCGAGTACCTGCTGAAGTGCAACTACGTCGTCAAGACCATGGAGTCTCCCAGGGACCTCCAGGTGCCTCCTGAGGTGACGCAGTACGGCCCGCTCGAGGGATCGATGGAGGCCTCGTCGGAGATACTGCTCCTGGTCAGGCCCGATTACACGATCTACGACGAGGTCAGGAAGACCCAGGACTTCGTGGTCTTTGCGGACATGCGGCTCGCCGGGGTTGGAATGATAGGGGTGGTGCATGCCAACAAGCCGATAGATGCGCTCCAGAGGCTCCTCGGCAGGGTGGAGCTGGGCATGATCCCCCAGGTCGTGGATACCGTGGTCTTCATAGAGCGCGGCGAGGTCACCAAGCTTCTCGATGTGGAGTTTGTCGTCAAGGTGCCTACCGGCATGGTCGAGGCAGATCTCGCCAGACCTGTCGTTGTCGTGAGGGACTTCGAGACCGGGGCTGTGGAGTACGAGATGTACAGCTATGGCGACCAGATCGTGGTGATGCCTGTAACAAAGCCCGGAAAGAAGCCGGTATGGCGTCTCGCCTCCAAGGAGATCGAGAAGGAGCTAGCGCATCATGTCAGAGGCCCTTTTGAGGTCGAGATGATCTCCGACAGCAGCATGGTCGTCACGGTCCCTGAGTCCCAGATCCCCAGGGTCATCGGAAAGTCGGGGCGGAACATAGAGCAGATAGAGAGAGCACTTGGAATGCACATAGACATACGCGGACGCAGAGAGGAGCCGGATGTCATAACCCCCAGGGTGGAGGAGAGCGACAGGCATCTCATACTCTGGGTGGGGGCCGGCGCTGGAGCGAGTGCTGAGGTCTTCGTGGGAAGCGAGCCGGTGTTCACAGCTACGATCGGCAGGCGTGGGGACATAAGAATCGCAAAATCATCAGAGATCGCACGACTGATGCTGAACAGGCTCAAGAGAGGGGAGAGGGTCGAGGTCAGGCTGGTAGAGGGGTAGCCTGTGGACAGATGCACGCATGGATATACCGGCTTTTCTTCAGGCTCCTGAACAATCTCATCGTTGTGCCCGCCTTCAGGATCGGTCTGGGGCGCATCGTCTCAAATCCTGTGACAGGCCGGGTCATGGTGCTCATACTGAAGGGCAGAAGGACTGGAAGGACGCGGTACACGCCTGTGGGCTACGCCATCATGAACGGGAGAATCTACTGCTACCGTGGTGAGAGGTCGCAGGGCGCCTGGTACCTCAACCTCCTGGCAGAGCCCCATCTTGAGATCATGCTTCCGGACGGGAGGATCAGAGGTCACGCTGAGGAGGTCAGCGATGACGATGATAGATTCACAGCGCTGCGCCAGATACTGAAGAACGGTGGACTGAGCGGACTCATCTACGGCTTCAACCCGTGGACCGTTGAGGAGGGCGTGCTCAGGGAGAGGATGAGAGGGGTGACGGTCATCCGCATAACTCCAGAAATCTCATCGAGCTCGCAACAGGCGCTGAGATCCTCAGGAGTGGTTTCTGCAGAGCGACCTCATGAGAATTCCTAAATAAATGCTTTTTTGATATAAAACAGCATCTATACAACTGCTTAGCGAAATGGGAAGATCATAAAAGGGGTTAATAGGATTACCGCTCTTATGTATTCAGCAACTTGGAGGCCATGCAGGCCGGTTGCTGAATGCACTCATTCGCTCGCCACGAGCGCACAGCGTGACTGGTGCCTCTTCGGGCAAGTTATCAGATGGATAAAAGCGTAGGATTACTCCCATGTGTGCGTGTAAAACGATCCGGTTTTTCTCAGCCCCCTCTCGTCTGCGAGCTGCCTGACGAGCTCCTTCGTCCTGCTTCCGTACCATCCGAGCTTCACGTATCTCGGGTAGACCGGCAGCCTTTCCACGAGCACGATCCCCCTCAGCTCATCGATCTCAGGCCATCTCCTTTCCGGATTGATCCAGTCAGGGGTCACGGGGCTGATCCCACCGAGATCATCTGCTCCGGCCCTCAGGAGGGGAACCGGATCAACCAGGTTTGGGGGCACCTGAATTGATATCTCCGGCGGCAAAATCCTCCTGGCGATGTGCACCAGCTCCTCAAGATCCTCCACTGGGGGAGGCTGCATGCCCTCTGACTCCGTCCCGGGCTTGGGATCCAGCGGCTGGATTATGACCTCCTGTATGTGGCCATGCTCCCGGTGGAGCTCTGCGATTGCCTCAAGCGATCTCATCCTGTCCTCGGAACTCTCGCCTATTCCCACGAGTATGCCGGTGGTGAACGGTATCCTGAGCTCGCCTGCATCGGATATGGTCCTGACACGAACCTCCGGTCTCTTCCCCGGCGATCTCTCATGGATTTTAAGATGCGCTGTGCTCTCAAGCATCAGGCCCATGGATGCGTTGTAGGGCGCCAGAAGCTCCAGCTCCTCGCGGGTGAGTATGCCTGCATTCGTATGAGGAAGAAGATCCCTCTCCAGGGCGAGCTCGCAGAGTTCGATGAGATACTCCAGGAGTTCCAGCCGGTTGCCGCGCACCTCCCAGGGCCTGTCTCCCATCGTGAAGAGCGCCTCTGAGCAGCCCGCCCTCTGCGCTCTGTCCATCAACCTCAGGGCATCGCTTCTCGATATCACCCTGGCGCGATCCGGATCCCGTCTGAAAGAGCAGTAACCACATGCGTTCCTGCAGAGGTCGGTGACCGGTATGAAGACATTTCTCGAGAAGGTCGCCCTCAGCGCCTCAGCTCGACGAGCTTCAGCGTGTATCCCCTCGCGCACTCCTCCGGTGCCTCTCCAACGACCTCCACTATTGTGCATCTGTCGCCCCTCTTGAGCCCGGCGGGGTGGCATATGTCGTACATCCTGCAATCGGTCACATCACAATCGATCGGCTCGTAGATTATCTTCGATCCTGCAAACGATTTGCGTGCATCCATGGCCGCGATCGTGGGGCTCTCTGTAACCTCAACAGCGCGCACACCCTCCTCATGCAGCGGGCAGTCATGGACCAGCTCCCCCTTTATTCCCAGTATCCTGTACCTCCTTCCGGGCTCGAGGTTCATGCATGTGTTTCTGAGCTTGCAGCTCTCGCACTCCGGCGTGGGTCCGTTGAATATGAACTCCATGCCGATCGTTGCGAGCTTTGTTCCTATCAGGGTGATCTGAGTTGTCGGCTCAGCCATATTTTAACCTCCTGAATAATATTCATATTATCATATCACCTTCGTTGTCTCTGCAGCCGCCCTTGCTGCATCTGATGTCAGCCCACTGCCGAGTATCGTGTACCTCTCGGGCCTGATCGTGTGCGCCTGGGTCAGGGCCTCAACCACCACATCCTCCGGTATCTTCAGCTCCTGCGCTGATGTTGGCGCGCCAAGGACCTGGAGCGTCTCCCGGATCATCCTCCAGTCCCCGCCGTGCAGGTACATCATTATGATAGTCCCAATGCCACAGAGCTCGCCGTGGAGTCCGCGTCCTGGGGCGATTCTGTTCAGGGCGTGCGCAAACATGTGCTCCGAGCCGCTTGCAGGTCTTGATGATCCAGCTATGCTCATCGCAACACCGCTGGATATCAGCGCCTGGACCACAATCTTCGCAGAGGGCTCATGTCCTGGCTTGATGCCCGGAGCCATATCGACGACCATGCTCGCGGTCATGCTCGAGAGTGCAGCTGCATACTCGCTGTAGTCCTCACACCTGAGCCTCTTCGCGAGCTTCCAGTCGAGGATCGCCGTGTAGTTCGATATTATATCCCCACATCCAGCTGACATCAGCCTCGGAGGGGCTCTGGATATTATCCCCGTGTCGGCTACGATCGCAAGAGGCGCGCGTGTGGGAATCGACTTCGTCTCGCCGTCCATGTTGAGCGATGCCATCGCTGAGGCGATCCCATCGTGAGACGCAGCCGTTGGTACGCTGAGATACGGTATGTCGAGATGGAATGCGGCGAGCTTTGCTATGTCTATCGATCTGCCGCCGCCCGCGCCTATCAGGAAATCCGCCTTAAAGTCCAGGGCGGATGACTTCACCCGATCGACCTCTGCTGGCCTGGAGTCCCTTGTTATCACAACCTCTGCCTCAAAGCCGCGCTCTGTCAGACATGCTGCGAGATTGTCTCCAGCCACTGATCGGGTCTGTGGACCTGTTATGACAAGCGCCCTGCCGGAGAGGCGGAGATCCAGGCAGACATCTCCGATATCCGCCAGAGCTCCAGCGCCTGCAACGACTCTTCTGGGCAGCTCCATCCAGCTCGCACTTCTGCTTCTCATTCTCCGCATCCACTCGCAGTTCTCTTCAGATTTTGATCTCGGTTCTGAGATCCTGAAGTATCTTATCCCTGATCCTGTTGACCTCGAGGCTGGTCCTCTTCCTCGGCCTGGGCAGATCTATGCCTATGATCTCCTTCACCCTGCCCGGCCTCGCGGAGAAGACGATGATCCTGTCACCGAGGTATATCGCCTCGTCGACGCTGTGCGTGACGAATATGATCGTCTTTCTCTCCTGCTCCCATATCCTGAGGAGCTCTGACTGCATCACATTTCTGGTCTGCGCATCCAGCGCTCCGAACGGCTCGTCCATGAGCAGTGCCTTGGGATTGTTGACAAGAGCCCTCGCAATCGCGACCCTCTGCTTCATGCCTCCGGAGAGCTCATGTGGGTACCTGCTCTCAAACCGTTCCAGCCCGACCATCTTCAGGTACTCTCTTGCGAGCCGGTAGCGCTCCTCCTTGGGAACCCCCCGGATCTCGGGGCCGAATGCAACATTGTCCAGAACTGTGCGCCACGGAAATAGCGAGTACTCCTGGAAGACCATGCCCCTCTCAGGCCCAGGACCTCTTATGGGGGCTCCATCGAGCAGCACACTTCCAGACGATGGGAACTCGAGACCTGCGATTATCCTGAGCAGGGTTGTCTTGCCGCATCCAGAGGGGCCTATGAAGCATACGAACTCGCCCTCATCCACAGACATGCTTATGTCTCGAAGTACTTCCATGGTCTTTCCATCGACATCGAAGACCTTTGATACCGATCTGACCTCCAGCAGGGACATTCGCTCAGGTGTTCCTCCAGCATACCGTATAGAGCTTTCCGTAGGGTGCACAGCTGGGATGCAGATGTTGAACAGGAACTGTATTGAATCCAGCTACAGACCGGGTTCCTCAGCATGATTCCGGCGCATGATACAGCACACTAGACCGCAGCTGATCCATCACCCATAAAACAACCGCAAAAAAAAAGATGGGTCATCCCCTGCGACGCTCACAGCTTGTCCTGGCGATGCCATCCGTCAGATCGTCAGCGGCAAAAGAGGATGGGGCGTCCCCTGTGACACTCACAGAGGGTGAGCCCATCACCTGTCGATGGTCTCCAACGTCACAACTCTGTATGAGTATCGTATCTTCATCTCCTCTCTCGGTGCCACCTTGAGGTTCCACTTGAGGAGAGTGGCAGTCATCTCTGATGGCTCCGGAGAGATATCGGTCACCTTCGCCTCCATCGGTATGACGTCCTTAACCTCGAGATCCATCTCTTTATCGGTGTTGGATTTTATCTCGAGCTGGTACGTCCAGTTCTCCGTGGTCACCTTTGCGGTGCCGTTTCCAGAGGAGACCACATTTTCAGTGATGTTGTAGTCCATGAGCTTCTTCGAGAGCTTGAGATCAGCAGATGGCCCCAGGCTCAGTGACACGTTGGCCCCTTTCGCGGTGTACGGCATGCTGAGGGTGGTCACATACTCCCCATCCCTGAACACCTGCGCGTTCCCATCTGGCCATGGATGATCGGCTGTGTTGTTCGCCCTTATCTCCTCCCTCGCAGGCCCGTCCGGATTGTAATATGCATCCCACGTGTAGACCCGCCAGGCAGGGGCCAGATCCTCGAAGAGAGGCAGCCCAATAGATTTCCCGGCGACAAGATCCGTCCTGTTCTCCAGAACGAATACGAAGAGCGTCTCGAGCTCGCCTGCTGGAGCACCTGCTGCGATATCATACAAGGAGAACTCCACGGGGAGCTCCTCAGCTTTGGCGGCTGTCGGGGCCGGGGCCCTCATCAGAATCGGGGTCTTCCTCTCCGGCATGGCCACGAGCCTGATCTGGACGTTCTTCAGGTCCTCCCTGAGATCGACGTTTATGAGGGCGTTTGCGGTCAGGAGCATCGAATCGTTGAGGAGGTGTATGTAGTAGTTTGGTGCCCAGTGTCCCCCATCTCTGACCAGGTAGCTCAACAGGAAGCTCTGCCTTGCAGTTGATGAGACGTTCATGGTGTACACAGGCATCTTATCGTAGACTATGCGCTCCAGCGAGGAGTTTGTGACAAGGAAGAGAACAGAGCTCGTATCAGCATTCTCCGGAAGGTCCACAACAAATTTGTGTACGCCCTCCGTCAGATCCATGCTGCCCGTCCTCTTTACGAACACAAGCCCGTCCTGATAGATCGTCACAGAGTCGACCGGCAGGCTTATCGCGGTTGTGGCCACGACCTCCTTCGCGCTATCCCCTGCGGTTGCGCAGGACGAGACTGTGAGAAGGAGCATGGCGAGAATTGTCCATGATCTCATATCGAATCCCCCATGGTACTGAGAATCTCCATCCAGATATAGACTTCCCCCAAAAGCACCGGCACTCTGAACAGGCGGAGGGGCGATTGCTGCCCACATCCACTCAGATGCCGCGACGGAATGCTTATATCCATTAGCATTGCTCTCCAAGATTCTTGCTAGATGGTGTTCACATGTTTCTGGATTTCATGAGCGAGGTCGAGGGGATACTGAAAGAGGGTCTCGATCGCTGCGGCCTGAGCATATCACTGGAGAACAGCCTTGATCTGAGCCCGCATGCAGATCTCTCCACGACGGTTGCGTTCAGGCTCTCGCCTGCGCTGAAGAAGAGCCCGAAGGATATTGCGGCAGAGATATACAGCGCCATGGGCTCCCCGTCCCGCTGGGTTGACCGCGCAGAGCTTGTGGGACCCTACATAAACTTCCACATGAGCCGCAGCTTCCTGGATCATGTTGTTGTGAGGGCCCAGGGCGAGGATGCCTGGAGGGGCAGGATGTCGGGCTCGGTCATCGTCGAGCACACATCCGCAAACCCCGATGGTCCGCTTCATGTCGGTCACATAAGAAACTCCGTGATAGGGGATACCATCGTCCGGATACTCCGCCGTGCCGGATACAGCGTCGAGGCACAGTACTACGTGAACGATATGGGAAGGCAGACCGCAATGGTGGTCTGGGGATGCGATCACCTCGCTCTTGATGGATCCAAGCCTGACCATGCGATAGCGCGTGTCTACATAGCAGCTCACAGGATCATGAACGAACGGCCCGAGCTCTCAGCAGAAGTGGACGAGCTCATGAGGCGCTACGAGTCCAGGGATCCTGAGACTGTGGAGAAGTTCCAGCGCGCCGCGAAGTATGCCATCTCAGGCATCGAGAGCACGCTACACAGGATGAACATCCATCACGACTCCTACAAGTGGGAGTCGGAGTTCGTATGGGATGGCTCTGTCGATAAGATTCTGGAGATGCTGGAGAGGACCGGAAGGACCGTGCTGAAGGATGGTGCTCTGCAGCTGGATCTGAGCGAGGAGGGCTTCGAGAAGAGCCTGGTTCTGAGAAGGGCGGACGGAACAACCCTCTACACAACAAGGGACCTCGCGTACCATAAATGGAAGGCGGAGAACTACGAGCGCGTCGTAGAGGTGCTTGGAGCAGACCACAAGCTGGTATCAGCTCAGCTCCGCACCGCGCTGCGGATTCTCGGTATAAAGGAGCCTGAGGTTGTCATATTCGAGTTTGTCTCTCTTCCGGATGGATCGATGTCAACACGCCGCGGGAAGTTCATCTCTGCTGATGAGCTGCTCGATGAGGTCGAGAAGCAGGCTTATCAGGAGGTCACGAAGAGAAGGCCAGAGATGGATGACGATTTCAGGAAGGAAGTGGCCGGAAAGGTGGCAGTTGGCGCTGTGAGATACGATATTGTGAGGGTATCCGCAGACAAGGCGACGATGTTCGACTGGAAGGCAGCTCTCGACTTCGAGAAGCTCTCCGCCCCGTTCATACAGTACTCGCATGCGAGGGCGTGCAGCATTCTAAAGAAAGCAGGCGACCTCGATGAGTTCGATCCCGGGCTTCTGAGAGATGATTACGAGATCGCCCTGATAAAGAAGATCGCAGAGTTCGATCTGGTCATAGACAGGGCTGCCAGGGAGCTCAAGCCGCATCAGCTCGCGACCTACGCGAGGGAGCTGGCGGAGAGGTTCAACCTCTTCTACCGGTACGATCCGGTGCTGGATGCAAAACCCAATGAGCTCCGGAACGCGCGGCTCGCGCTGGTGAGGGCAGCCAGGAACGCTCTGAGCGCAACCCTCGACACTCTCGGAATAGAGGCGCCTGAGAGCATGTGATACGGGATCCAGGATAGCGGAGAATCTTCAGGATCTCCTTTGCCGGTCGCATGCCAAGCACCGCGCACTCATGCGCTTCTAGGATCTGAGATCCCATGCGTTCCGGTGACAGTGCCCCCCCATCGTGTGCCTGATATGCGGGAGTCCGGGGAGGCAGGGCAACAGATTCATATTATTTTAATATTATAATTATCTGCCCGCGTTCTGATCCAGTCGGCCACTCGAAACATAATTTTAAAATACTTGGCGTGTTTATACTTTTTCAAGGCAATGAAGGGGATGAACTGATGAGGTTCTTTGTATCCAAGACCCATTCCGGGTGCAGATGTTTGACGAGGCTTGGCGTCCTGATCGTGCTTGTGGCATCTGTCCTGGCAGCCTGCGCGCATGCGCATCCGCTCTATTTTCCCTTGAGTGAGCACACCATGACCACAAAGGTGAGCCCGAGCGGCGTGCCGCAGTCGAGGACATACACGTTCACTCAGGATGATGTGGAGGCGGTGTGCTGGCTCAAGGTGTGGAGGGACCAGCGGGCGCATACTGTGGAGTGGAGATGGTATTCGCCTAACATGCGTGTGTACAGGAGAAGCTTCGGGGTGATACCCGCCATAGATGGACCTGCCGGCATGTGGAGCTCCTGCATATGGAGCGGCCTGCGGATAAAGGGAGAGGATGTGGCGGACCTCCCCGGGACGTGGAAGGTGGACGTGATCGTGGACTTCAGGAAGGTCCTGACAGAATACTTCACGATCGGAGGGAACCAGGCTCCCTGCTGTTAGACGGCAAGATCTAATTACCATAGGAGATCTTCCCTCAAAGCATGGAGTACACGTTCAAGAGAGGCTACACCGCCGACATGGACAGAATAGAGGGGATACTGAAGGAGATCTTCTCATCTGGAATCACCAGAGACGGCGAGAGGATCACGCTCAGCTATGGCGCCATGAAGAGCTGCCAGATCTGGATAGAGAATAAAAAGCTGAATGTGCTCACAGAGTCACTCCCCGGCGCCCCTGACGATATGATCATGGACACAAACCGCAGGTTCAGAAAGTTCCTCGAGAGGGCAACAGGATACACAACCAAGCAGCGTGTGCAGATGGCGAAGAGAGAGGCACAGGGGGAGTGAAAACAGACCCTTAGGCCGCCTGCATAGCTCCGGCCCGGCTTCTCCCCTTTGGACAGGCCGTGACAGAATGCGATGAACAATGTCGTTTTCCAGAAGGCGTCATTACTCACACATAATCGGTGTGCTGCAGCTCGATATGGCTGACGCTCTTATGTATTCAGCAACTTGAAGGACATGCAGGCCGGTTGCTGAATGCACTCATTCGCTCGCCAGGCCTTCGACTTCGTCGAAACTCTTCGACGCAGTCGAAGATAAGTCGAAACGGGCGAATAGCTTGACTGTTGCCTCTTCGGGCCAAGTTATCAGATGGATAAGAGCGATGGCTGAAACACCGCATGCGACAGCAGATATGTTGTCAGAATCAGGCTGCTATCTCTATAAGGGGTGTTTCTGCGGTCTGAGGGCAGGCTGGCTTTAATGCGGTTTTGGTTTCGTCCAAACCAGCACGTGAGATAAAACCCCCACGTCTTATTCATATAATATGCATAGCAGCACTGGTCCTGCTATGCATTCCTGGTGAATGAGTAAGTGCGTTCCATTGGTCATCGGTTAAGGATTTTATGTAAATATATTGATCATGAAATTTGACAAATTGAGATCTCCCCATAGTGGAGAGTTTGATTCAAATCGACCGCCTGTGGACTTGAGTCCTGATAGCAGTACTGAGGCGAGATGAGACTACTAAGTCCAATTCTACACATGTCGATCTTAACCGATGACGCATGAAGTGCGTTCAGCAACCACATTGCTCGACCCATAAGTTGCCAAACACATGAGAGCGAAATCCCCTGTAATGCCACCAGCCACCGAGACCCAAAAGCACTATTTGACGATCAGAAGCACATTTTCCTCAACGGACAGGTCCTGCCCACAAACAGCAAGCTATAAATACTGCCAGCATATCCTAGGCTCTGAGCGGGTAACCGTTCTGTTTTGTGATCCACACTGAACCCCCACTCTCCTACCCGCTCATACATCCCCTAACCTGGAGGAACAGAGTTCGTTGCTCCTTATCCGCTGCCAGACAGATCGCATCTTTTTGATCTGTTTAGATTGCAGAAGCTCCGCCACGCTGAATACCCATGATGCTCCTCAACCCCAATCCTCGCGCGTCCGTGAGTAGGATGCGATCTCCGGTGATGGCGCACACTGAACATGCTCAATATCGTGAGCGTACTTGAGGTACTGCTCAAGTGAAGCCGCCTGGCACAGTCGTTCATCCAGAAATCTACCAAGAGGTCGAGTTACCTCAACATATCGAGCATGTTCACCACACTGAAACCGCTCTGCGTTTTGTTCATAAAATTTATGAAATATTCTCAAATAGCTATAAAGCCCCTCCAGGCGCAGCTGATTGATGGATTTTGAGTCGCGAGAGGTTGTCATGTCTGTCAGGAGACAGAAGCTTTACAGCAAGGAGATCTCTGCCTGCTCCATCTTCGGGGCGATGAGCAGAGCTGGGGAGAGGTTCACCGGCGAGCGCGTTATCCAGGCGATGGCCGGCATGCATCACCGCGGCAACGGGCTTGGAGGGGGATTCGCAGCCTATGGCATATACCCGGAGTTCAGGGACTACTATGCATTCCATCTCATGTTCACAGGAGACTCCAGAGCTCAGAGGGAGGCGAAGAGAAGAGCTGAGGAGTTCCTCTTCCGGAGCTTTGATGTGGTGCATGATGAGGAGATTCCACACAGTGATGTCTGTGTAAGAGACCCGCCCCTTCTCTGGCGGTACTTTCTCTCGCCATCGAAGCACGGTGAGGATGTTCATCTCTCAGACGATGAGTATGTGGTGAGAAAGGTGATTCATGTCAATTCAGCAATCGATAACGCATACATCTTCTCATCGGGAAAGAACATGGGCTGCTTCAAGGGCGTTGGATATCCGGAGGAGATAGGGCGGTACTTCATGCTGGAGAGGCTCTACAGAGGGTATCTGTGGACTGCGCACGGGAGATTCCCGACTAACAGCCAGGCCTGGTGGGGAGGTGCGCATCCATTCGGGCTGCTCGATACAACTGTGGTCCACAACGGCGAGATCTCGTCGTACGGGACAAACCGGTGGTACCTGGAGATGCGCGGCTACAAGTGCACGCTCCACACCGACACAGAGGTCCTGGCATACGCCGCCGATCTTCTCATGAGACGACATGATCTCCCACTGGAGCTCGTGGCGAAGATCCTAGCTCCGCCGGTATGGGATTCCATAGACAGGATGGATGCAGCGGAGAGGAGATTGCTCACCGCTCTCAGAAGGGTCTATGCCCCGCTTCTCATGAACGGCCCGTTTGCGGTGATCGTGGCCCAGAGCGGAAGGATGATCGGCCTCACAGACAGGATAAGGCTCCGCCCGCTCACTGTGGCCACGAGGGGTGATATGTTCTACATCTCCTCAGAGGAGGCGTCTGTGAGGCGAATATCGCCAACCCTCGACTCTGTCTGGTCACCCAGAGGCGGGGAGCCGGTCGTCTGCGAGCTCGAGGGGATGTTTGAGAGGGGGCTGGAGCATGAGATCGCTGTTACTGCCTGAGTTCACCATCTCCAGAAGCGAAGAGTGTGATGTATGCAGGGCATGCGAGCACCAGTGCCCGTTCGGGGCGCACACATACGACGCATCAAATGATAAAATGCTATCAGACAGCCGCAGATGCGTTGGCTGCCAGAGGTGTGCTGTATTCTGCCCGAAGGGCGCGATAGAGATACGCCCAGCTCCCTCATTCTACAGACCGAATGCCTCATGGTCGCGCGAGAGGATCGAGGATATCAAGAGGCAGGCAGAGACCGGCGGGGTCATTCTGACAGGCTGCGGTAGCGATAAGCCGTTCAGGATCTACTGGGACCACATGCTTCTCAACGCCTCCCAGGTCACAAACCCCTCCATAGATCCTCTGAGGGAGCCGATGGAGCTCCGGACATTTCTGGGATCGAAGCCGGAGAGGATCTTGTTGAGTAGCGATACCGATACGGGCACAGATCCTTTCCTGATGCTGGAGACTCCGGTACTCTTCTCTGCGATGTCCTACGGTGCCATAAGCTACAATGCGTTTCAGGCGCTTGCGATCGCTGCATCCAGATCGGGCACCTTCTTCAACACTGGCGAGGGGGGAATGCCATCTGAAATGAGATCTAAGTTTAAAAAACACGCGATTGTACAGGTGGCATCGGGGCGGTTTGGAATAGATGCGGAGTACCTGAACTGTGCTGCTGCTGTTGAGATAAAGATAGGTCAGGGTGCGAAGCCTGGCATAGGCGGGCATCTCCCTGGCGAGAAGGTATCCCAGCATGTTGCTGCCACAAGGATGATCCCTGAGGGGACGGACGCGATATCGCCCGCGCCCCATCACGACATATACTCAATAGAGGATCTGGAGATGCTGATATCAGCAATAAAGGAGGTAACGAATTACGAGAAGCCGGTCATAGTAAAGGTGGCCGCGGTTCACAACATCAGCGCCATAGCATCCGGCATCGTGCGAGCAGGCGCGGATATTCTGGCGATCGATGGCGTGCGCGGCGGCACAGGAGCTGCGCCCAAGGTGATAAGGGACAACGTCGGGATACCCATAGAGCTCGCCATATCATCTGTGGATCGCCGGCTCAGGGATGAGGGAATTAGGGAGCGGTGCTCGATAATAGCCGGTGGTGGTATAAGATGCAGCGCTGATGTGGTGAAGGCGATCGCGCTTGGCGCTGATGCTGTCTACATCGGCACAGCTGCGCTCATCGCGATGGGATGCACGCTCTGCCAGAGATGCTACACAGGAAGATGCAGCTGGGGCATATGCACCCAGGATCCAGGACTGGTGAGGAGACTGAATGTCGAAGAGGCTGCGCAGAGGCTCGTAAACCTTCTCTCAGCATGGTCTCATGAGATCAAGGAGATGCTCGGCGGGATGGGGATCAACGCCATAGAGAGCCTTAGAGGAAACAGGGATCAGCTGAGGGGAATAGGACTGTACGAGTGGGAGCTTGATGTGCTTGGGATAAAAGGTGCAGGAGAGTGACCCGCACATGGATGAATTACAGATGGAGATCCCATGCATCCGCATGTTCAATGAAAGGATGATCGAGATAGACGCTTCGCATATGGAGACCAGGGAACTGAACAACCTTCTCAGGGAGATTATGCTCTCCGGATACGAGAAAGTTGTACTCAGAAACGTGTGCGGCCAGAGGTACATCGGCACACGGCTCTACTCACCACAGCGGCAGGTCATGACCATCGAGATATACGGCACTCCAGGAAACGACCTCGGGGCATTTCTCTTCGGTCACAGGATAGTGGTCCACGGCAACGCACAGGATGGTGTCGGGAACACGATGGAATCTGGAGAGATAGTGATCAACGGGCGGGCAGGCGATGTCACAGGAATGTCAATGCGCGGTGGCAGGATATTTGTAAAGGGTGATGTCGGCTACAGGGCAGCCCTTCACATGAAGGAGCATGATCAGAAGAGGCCTGTGATCGTCGTGGGCGGAACATCCCAGGACTTCCTCGGAGAGTACATGGCTGGCGGCGTCGTCATACTTCTGGGGCTATACGGAGCACATACTGCCAGCTTCATCGGGAGCGGAATGCATGGTGGTGCGATATACATAAGGGGAGAGATCGGAGAGGAGCAGGTCGACAGTCATGTTCTCATCTCCAGGCCAGACGATGCTGATACGGAGATCCTTGGCAGACACATCTCAGGGTTCATCGAGCGCTTCCCGGATCTCTCGCTCGATTTGGATCATATTCTTGAGTCCGAATGGACAAAGCTATCACCCAGATCGAGCCGGCCCTACGGGAAGCTTTATGCGTCAACTGCTCCGGACTGACGACAGGAATGGTTGATGGCCCGGTTCGCATGCGGTGGATTGCTGTTATGTGATCTCAGCGCTTACAGATTCACACAAAACTTTAAATCTGTCTGCTCAGAGCCTGAGTTGGTGGTTTTATGAACAGACACGAGGCAGAGCACCTTCTTGAGCACTGGATTGAGCACAACGAGAGCCACAGCAGGAGCTTCAGGGACCGAGCAAAACAGATAAATGAGATAAGCCCAGAGGCCGCTAAGGCGATCGAGGAGGCAGCATCTCTCATGGACAGATGCACTGAGTGCCTCAAGAGGGCCATGGAGGCCCTGTAAAATGGTGGTTTGAATGGAGCTTGCTTACTACTACGATATGGCTGGAAATGCTGTTATGAAAAAGGTTCTGGATCAGGACTTCTTCAAGAGGCTCGGTCCGATAGTTCGCGAGGCCAAGTCTGTGGGGTTCGACAAGGAAGGGTTCCTGCTTTACATCAAGGCTAGGGATGATCTGGTGGAGGGGGCCAGAAAGCTGCTAGCGGACACTCCTGCCACGCTGCTCGAGGGCGACGAGGCAGAGTCGGTGATAAATGCCTTCAGGGAGGAGCAGGAGTCGGCAGAGGCAGGGATGGGCACGCTATTCGGATGAAGCCAATCCCCCTGTTTTTTTGTATTCAGCATCGGTTTGATGATAGCGCTCAACCTGTGAAATCCCATTCGCTCTTATGTATTCAGCAACTTGAAGGACATGCAGGCCGGATGAATGCATTCGTTAGCTAGCTAGGACTTCGACTACGTCGAAGATAAGTCGAAACGAGCGCATAGCAGGATCGGAACATGCTCAATACGTCGAGCTAAACGCTCTTATGTGCGTAGCAACTTGCAGAGCATGCAATGTGGTCGATGAAAGCATTCATTCGTCGAAACGAACGCATAGCATGACCCCTGCTCCTTCGGGCAAGTCATCAAATGGATAAGAGCGGAGCTAAATTGCCATCTCGACGGATCTCTGGATGAACGACTCTGCCATAGCAGCTTCATTTGATCAGTAACTCAAGCACGCTCACCATATTGAGCAAATACCAGGATCAGTGCCTATGCAGACAGGTTATCAGATGGATAAGAGCGATCCCATTTGCAGACCTGGATGCTCACGAGCGGGTTGCCACAGTAAGAGCGCTTGTCACACATGGACCGATCCATCGGGAAGCACCACCAGCTCTCTTCCTGCATCGACCACGACCCAGGTGCCGTCTTTCACATCAAGGATCCACTCCGGGACCCTGTCGACAAGAGGTATGTCGCTTATAATGGCTCCGACAGCCACTATCGGTTCAGACCTCAGGTTTATCATCGCAGCCGGAGCCAGACCCCTCTTCCTGAGCTGGTAGATGACATATGACCCGACTGTGGAGCCCTTGCCTCCCGGAAATATGAGAACAGCTCCTGCGATTGATCTGCCGTAAAGCTCGTGGGATGGATCGACGACCATGCCTGTCTCAGGATTTACATTTCCCAGGAATGAGATCCGCTCTCTGGTGACGAGAGCCGGCCCGCCGGCGCAGCCGCCTGAGACGCGATGGCATTTTATCTCCACTCATGAGCCCCCGGTTGCTGCATCTATGCACTCCTCCAGCGATCCGAAGGACGCCTTTATGCCGCACATTCCAGGTATGTACGCCAGCGCCTTCCCCGAGTTCACCATCATGTGACTGAAGCGCTCGCTCGCAGGCGATACAACCATGCATGTGTCGCATATCACCCTGGCTCCTGTGGACTCGATTCTCCTGACAGTCTCAGGAGCTGATTCCGCGATCCTCCTGGATGTGCAGATCCAGAGCTCTTTGCTCACCCTTCTCCCCTCAAGGAGATCGGCGATCCTCTCCAGCTCATGCAGGGAGCAGTGCGGGCATCCCAGAGCGACGATGTCCACATCTGCATGCGAATCGTATACAGACATGATTTCCTCTTCATCCACAACGATATGCTCGCATGCAGATGGTTCGTACTGCGGAGGCTCCTGCGTTACATCCTTCACGTAATAGAGCGCGACCGATCCACTCGCGGCCATGGCAGCGCCCAGCGCCTTCAGATCGTCTCTGTCAGGCCTGGAGCGCATAACGAACAGCGGCACCCCATCCCCGACGATCCTTCCGACAAGAAACCCCAGCGCTCCGTACTCTCTCACATCCGTCTCAACACTTATCACATGCGTTGGGACGCGGTTCTCCTCGAGATGGTAGCCGTAGAGGGGTGTCTTCCCGACAAGCGCCGCTGCCAGCGCAGAGGGCCCGCCCTCGCGGTTGGTCATCGCGCCGATGACCGAGTTCGCGTACGATACAGCTGATGACTCTGACCATGCAATGTGATCCCCTCTGGAGGCTATGCTCTCGTACAGGAGGTATGGAGTGCATGTGCATTCAATCATGATGCCGAGCTTCCTGTAAGCATCGATGATCTCGAGCTGCTTCCTGGCGAAATCCTCGTCGATCGACATCTCCCTCCATCTCAGGAGATCCATCCCAGCCGGATTGAGTATGCTTGGCACAGCGACCCTTCCATCTAGATCTGAGATCCACTCAAGCCCCGCGTCTCCTATGGTCTTGTATGAGACGCCTGCTATCTGCGCGCTCTTTATCTCAACGAGCCGCTCAGCTCCATAGATATCTCCAAGCGCAACGAGGATCTCCATCGCGCGCCTGAGCGTATCCCCACGCTCGCCCTGGAGCAGCCGCTCTTCATCCCTGGTGAGATGCATCAGCCACCTGTTTTAATTCCGCTGGAAGGTCTATATTCTCATACGTTTGCGTGGATTGTGAGAGTATTGAAACACAAATAACCACTTGATGCAACCTACGCAAAGTCCTTCTTGCTTATGTTCCTCAGTCTCTCCACGCCCTTTATCTCATCAATCACCTTTGCCACAGCATCAGGAACGAGATGCTTCCAGTCCCCTCCTTCAATCATGAGCCTCCTTATCACAGTGCCGGAGTATATCTCCCTCCTGTACATCGGCGGCCTTCTCACCTCGATCCCGGCCTCCGTGAAGAGCTCCACAACCAGTGGATTGTTCGAGTACACCACCTCGAACGGCGGGGTCATGGACTTCACATGAGATACCCAGACGGCATTTCTGTTTATGTCCGGCAGGGGTATGATGTAGAACCATCTCCTCAGTTCCCGGAGGGCGCCATAGATCATGGCGATCCTCTCACCGGCTGTGAACGGGTCTGTCACTGTATGGCTGATCTGGGCTGTGCCGATGCCGACTATGATCTCGTCGACCTCCCGGGAGATCTGCTCCAGCACGAGGTGATGTCCCATGTGGTACGGCTGGAATCTGCCTATGTAGAAGCCACGCCTCATAGAATGTTCTTGCCGATCAGCCTTATCGAGCGCTCCTTGTCCGGACCGATTGGCGATCCAACAACTATCTGGTTGACTCCTGTTTTGAGCAGCTCATCCACCCTGGCCCGGCAGTCTTCAGGTGTCCCTGTCACGGAGAACACATCCAGCATCCTGTCCGTCACGCTGTTCATTGCACCTGCGAAATCGCCCTTCGATATGGCCTTTGATATCGCATCCCTCTCCTGGATGCTGATGCCGTGCCTCTCCAGAACAGCATCCGGCGAGCCTGCTGCTATGAATGCGACGACCTTCTTCGCCTCGGATGCAGCCTTTGACCTGTCCCTGTCGATGCTGAAGCTGGTGTACGCGCAGATCCTCACATCTTCAGGCTTCCTGCCTGCCCGCTGTATTCCGTTTCTTATCAGTGGTATGGCTGCCCTGAAGTCCTCCGGATGAGAGGCGTTTATGAGAACACCGTCCGCGATCTCTCCGGCAAGCTCGAGCATCTTCGGCCCTTGCGCTCCCATGTATATCGGTATGTTTCCCGCGGAGAAGGAGAGCTGAGCGTTCATGCCGCCCTGTGTGACCCTTTCCTTCCTGAGAAGAGCCCTGATCACTGATACGCTCTCCCGCACCCTGGTGAGCGGCTTCTCCCAGGCTATTCCCATGGCATCGAAAGTCGCCTTATCCCCGGGACCGATCCCGAGAATCGCCCTCCCGCCCGAGAGCTCGTTGATCGAGGCTATGCTGGAGGCGGTTATTACCGGGCTCCTCGTGTACGGGTTTGTCACACCGGTCCCCAGCCTGATCCTGTTCGTGAGCATTGATAGAACTGCAAGCGTTGAGTAAACGTCTCTGTTGTTGTAATGGTCTGTGATCCATACCGTCTCAAAGCCAACATCCTCTGCGAGTTTGGACAGATACCCTATCTTCAGCGCGGGATCTGATGGAACGAACTCTATTCCGAACAACTAATATCCTCCAGCACGATTCTGTCGCCGGTGGAGAGGCCGAAGAGCTCTGCGGCACTCCCACCGTTGACCGCTATTTCTGCAAACCCATGGCTCCCAAGAGTTATAAGAGATTCGTTCCATCCGGCCTCCCCATATGTCCGAACACGTCTGAGCCTGCGGCCCATGAGCCTCAAGTCACTATCAGGCAGACGTCTCATATTGAGAACCACGTTTCCGAAGTTATCCACGTAGATGACACTCGCCTCGATTCCGTTCGCGACGATCCTGGGGGATCCGAGATCGAGATCTTGGGGCTCAAAGGGCGTGCCGAGATCTTCGATGGGAGTGCCGCATATTATTTCCGCAGCAGCGCGCGCGAATACGTCCCTGCCGTGGAATGTCGGGGAGGCGTCTTCGGGCACATCAAGCATCCAGGCGACAGGCGATCCGAGTGCGCGGGCTGCAGGCATCAGAATCCCGTTGTCCGGGCCGAGAAATACGTGGCCCCCGCTCTCCACACAGATCGCCGCGCGCTTCGTGCCGACGCCCGGATCCACAATCGCGATGTGTATCGTGCCCGGTGGGAAATACCTGGAGGCGACCATGAGCGCGAACGCGCCGCTCATGACATCCTGCGGGGGTATGTCTGTGGCCATCTCCACGAACACAACATCCCCTGTCCTCTGAAGTATCACCCCCTTCATCTGTGAGAGATAGAAGGAGCCGAAGTCCGTGAGGAATGTTATCACCCTGCCCATCGATACCATCTCCGTCAGCTGATCCTGCCTGAAGACCGGAGTTTCAAACCCACGCTGTGAATAAAGGGCCGCTTGTCACACAGAGGATCATCTCGTACCGAGCTGCATGTTCAGTCCAGGAGCACCATCCCGAACAGGCTAAAGCGCTCCTGATAGGCTTTTAAAACCCTTAGATCGCAGCCGGCGTTTCTCAGAGTGGCAAAGACGTCTATGCCGCACGCCTCAAGCGACGGCCGCATCATATCCTTGTGCCTGCAGAGCACAGCGTCCGCTTTAACGGGCGCCTCGCCCCTGGCGATCTTCTCCTCCGCGATGCACGTCTCGCAGAAGGTGCAGGGCATCGCCCCCATACCAAACGCCTTGTAGCATCCCATAAGAAACGCCTGGCGCTCGAGCTCAAATATGGTCCTGTGGAGCGCTGTGAGCGAATCCCAGAGGTAATGGTGAAGCCTCCGCGGCTCGTATCCAGGAGTCGGCGTGGGTGAGAACCTTGCCAGCACCGCGAAATCATAATCTTCAAGCATCCTCCTGGTCTCCTCAGGTGTCGGGGCGTATGGCGGGCAGCAGAGATGCTTCCCGTACGCCCTGCACCCGTACCTGCACTTCCATCTGACCCACTCGCCCACGACCACGATTCCCGTGGAGATCAGCCTGATATCCGGATGGATCTCTTTGAGCTTGCTGAGCACTTCATCAAAATCGATCCTGAGGCCATGTCGGTCTGTCATGCGATCAATTATTGTTTTTCATGTATAAATCCCTTTGACACTCTGAGCCTCGAATCCTGATCTGGTCAGGAAAAGCGCCGGTTTCGCGGGATCTTCAGAGGTAAAGGAACATGGAGCATCGCACACATCGTAAAGGTTAAAGCCCTGGAAGGGTGACCTCGCCAGCATGGCCCCAAGGGTGCTCTTCACAACGGTCTACAAGAACGATGACGAGCCCTACGACTACATAGGCTCCAACTCGAGGAGCAGATGGTTCAGGTTCTACTGGCCCAGGATACAGTCATTCGGCCTCAGGTTTTTGAAGCAGAACATCCCCGAGCTGGAGATCCTGGAGTACCCGACATGGGATGAGTATCTTCGCAAGCTTGATGAGGGCTGGGATGTCGTTGGATTCTCGTTTTACCTCAACGAGACGCACGAGATCCTGGAGATGGTGGAGGCTGCGAGGGCCAGGGGAATCAATGAGCTGTGGGCCGGCAACTACGGCGCCCTGACCCCTGAGATACAGGACAGGTTCGACAGGGTCTTTGTGGGGTATGCAGAGCACCAGGTGGCCCCGTATTTTGGGAGAAGGATCGAGAAGGTGATACATCCCCCGCTGATTGAGTACCTCTCCACACCCTTCGGGCTGAAGCTGAACATCTACGGAATCCTCTTCACAACAAGGGGTTGTGGAGTGGGTTGCAAATTCTGCCAGACACCGTGCTTCGCGCCAAAGCCAACGCCGATACCACTTGAGAGCATCGAGAGGGTAGTGAACTACTACAAGAAGAACAACATCAACGTGGTGATAATAGAGGACGAGAACTTCGGGGCGAACAGGAGGCATGCGGACAGGGTCGTTGAGATTCTGGATGAGTACGACATGGTCTGGGGATGCATGGCCAGGGCTGATTACCTCAGGGAGAAGATAGATGAGTGGGTGGCGATGAGGCGACGCGTGGCCAGGCGTGATGGAAGCGCGCGGAGGATGGTGAGCGGCTTCGCAGGCGCTGCCATCGGAATCGAGAACCTCCACCAGGAGCGCCTGGATGATATAAAGAAGCGTGAGGGTGTTGACGAGATCGTGGAGACGATAAAGCTCCTCCAGAGCCATGGCATGGGCACCGTCGGATACTACATGATCGGATTCGAGGATGATACTGTGAGCTCGATAGATCAGGATATAAAGAGGGTCGCAGAGCTCAAGCTCGATATAACCCAGATATGCGTGCTCACGCCGCTGCCTCAGACGCAGCTCTGGAACGAGATCCAGGAGCGCTACGGCATATTCGATCATGATTACCATCACTTCGACGGAAAGCACCTTGTCTGGAACCATCCCCACATATCCCCGAAGGAGATGGAGGAGGTGCTCGATAGATCCCTCAAGCGCGTCTACCCCTGGACCGCCCCGCTGAGAACATCCGCGCGGGTTTGGAGGAATGCGTACCGGTATGCAGGTCTCCAGGGGCTGAAGGAGGTCTTCTCATACATAACAAGAGCGAACAGCTTCGACTTCGAGACGAACGTTCCAAGGCTTCTGGTATGATGTGGTGAGCCGGATGCGCGTTCTGCTCCTCGCCTCGCCGGTGGTGCAGCCGGACTTCGACAGGATCGCCAGGATACCTGACCTCGGCCTCGTCTCGCTCGCAGCTGCGGTTGACGATCTATGTGAGGTGCATGTCGCCGACCTCCACGGCATAAGGGATCCTGACGGGTTTGTGAGGAGGCATGCGAACCGCTACGATCTGATAGGGCTCACAGCGATGAGCTTTCAGTATGCGAGAGCCCTCGAGCTCGCCAGGATCGCGAAGGACGCAGGCGCAGAGGTTGTGATCGGCGGCTACCACCCCACGCTCTTCTACAGGGAGATCGGCTCCAGCAGCGATCTGATGCTTGTGGATTACATCGTCAGGGGTGAGGGGGAGATGACCTTCAGGGAGCTCGTGAGCGCTCTTATCAAAGGCAGCCCTCTCGATGATGTCCTGGGGCTCTCCTACAGATCCGGATCGGAGATGAAGCACAACCCTCCCAGACCCCTCCTTGCTCCGGAGGAGATCGAGATGCCCAACAGGGATGCCCGCCTGATCACAGATGGTTTCTACGCGTTTGATGTTCCGGTGGACTCGGTGGAGACGAGCAGGGGTTGCACACAGGGCTGCAAGTTCTGCTCGATAAACAGCATGTACGGCAGGAGCTTCCGCAAGTTTGAGATCAAGAGGGTGATAGAGGACATACAGGATGCGGAGGAGCACGGCGCTGGCTCGATATTCTTCCCAGATGATAACATCACTTTGGATGTCAAGAGACTCGAGGCGATTTGCGATGCCATCATCGATGCAGGTCTGACGCATCTGCGGTACAAGACACAGGCATCCGCATCAGGCATCGCCTCCAGTGAGAGGCTCGTTAAAAAGATGGGCGAGGCGGGTTTCGATGGCGTCTTCCTCGGCGTTGAGAGCGCCAGCAAGAGGAACCTCCAGTTTTTCGGAAAGGGGAGAATGTCGGATCATGCAGAGCGTGCTGTGAGGTATCTCCACGATAACGACATCATAGTGTCCACAGGTCTTATCGGTGGAAATCCGGATGACACAGCAGAGGACATTTGGGCGAACTTCCATCTCGCAAGACAGCTCAAAGTCGATTTTCCGATATTTTATATCAACACACCCTACCCCAAGACCCCGATGCGCGAGGAGCTGGAGCGGATGGGGCTGATAACGAACAACGACTTCAGGCTCTACGATGGTCTTCACGCCAATGTTCGCACGAAGCATCTGAGCGCCGCGGAGGTACAGTACATCACTTGGGAGATGAACGCCAGGTACTACAACTGGGAGTGGTTCAAGTACAACAAGGTCAAGAGGCTGTATCCGAGATGGTTCGCGAGGGAGGCACTGCGGCTGGCTCCGATGTACGCGAAAAGAAAGCTCGAGCTCCTGCTGAGGATAAAGAGCAGAAAAGATCTATTCCTGGAAGATCTGGCGCGCGGGGAGCTGTGCAAGGGCGTTGCATGAAGAGCAGAGAACGCATCCTTGGCCCTGCTCGATGGGTTTCCGCTCATCCGGGGTCACCGAAATCGCTCATCCCCCAGCTCGCATGGCCAACCTCACGCTCCTCCAGATCATCACGTGGGGTTGTGCTCTCTCCCCGATACACATTCTTTTCCCTGCGCCGGGAAGAAGGATAAGAGTGTGGTCTGGCGGGAGAATGCATTTGAGTAACGCCTCCAATCGCTCGACTTTGACCTCATCCTGCTCTCCGCTGACCTGATCGCCTCATCCAGGCTCTCGAACCTCATGGGGCGCGATGAGAGGGCTGCTCTTGCTGCATCTCTCACGACCCACACTCCCAGCGGTGCCCAGTATTCCTCCGTGATCTCCCTGAGCGCCAGGACCCCCGCCTGTCTTTTAATCCGGAGAAGATGCTCAAGCACAGGCAGGCGTGCAGCGTAATACCCGCCGGCAAGCGTGCTGTACGATCGTCTGCCTGTACTTCCTTCGCGATCAGATCCTATCCAGAGACGCTCAGGGGACCATGCGGATCCGGGATGCCATATCTCTATGAGCTCAAAAGAATACGCCCCGGGCATGAGGAGTATCTCGAAGTGGTTTCCCAGGATGCCCCCTGAGTAGAGCTCGTATCCAACCATCTCAGGCATATCAAGGACGCGGCTGCGCAGGGCGTTTCCAATGATGTCATCTGATGCTGTTATCGCCCACCTTGTGGGAACGAGCCTGCGGTCATGCCCCAGCAGGCCCATGGAGAGGAGGCGTGAGATGTGATCGATGCTGATCGAGGAGCTGTAGAGCTCACAGACTGCAGAGGATGCCCTGACATCTGTATCGCCCACCAGCTGGTCGACCTTCCTGGGAACAGACGGGTTGCCTGTGATATCCATGTCCTCGATCCTGCCGCCCGGACCCATGGGAGAGAGGACGCCATCGAAGAGCATTCTTCCCTCAGGGGGTTTGACGAAAGAGACCTCGGTCTCCACAGGCTTGCTGGACATTGCTATATGCTGGGCGCTCTCAAGAAGTCTTCCCGGTTTTTTTGCATCGTGGACGTGTATCTCGAGCTCTGACCTGATCATCCTGGTTCTCATAGAGATTATTCTGAAGATATCAAGCGCCGGCTGCCCAGGTGAGGCACCTACTGGCACCAGTGGACCGGCTCTCACAACCGGATATCCGTGCCTTCCGACGAAGACCTCAGGCGGTGATTCCCCCGAGAGACGATTCCCTATTCTTGGCAGGGCTGCAAGCTCCTCGAGCTTAATCAGCAGCGGACACACAGGCCGGCCGCAGAGGCCGCGCCCCTTGCATGTTATGCATCTTACCGCCATGAAAGCATTTGATGGAGGGTTGACCCCATGTATTCGATTCTGTACGGGACCAGCACCTCGAACGATTTCATCCTTTTGTCGCGACCTTCTATCGCACGCGCTGTTCGTTGTGTGGAACCAGCTGGTCAGCACATGTGAGACAGTGCACAAAGCGATGCGGGGGCTTACAACGCTGTCTCAGAACTTCATCCGCAATGCGAGAGGAGGCACTTCCATCTGGTTCCAGGGTCTCCATGCCGGTCGATGGCCCCGCCACTTTATGACTGCTCTGAGCTGGCACATTCAAATGAGTCAGATAACAGCTCTGTGTGTGGAGCAGCGGCTGGACACCGCAGGCAGATGGCATTGCCATTCTCAGATCTTGGGTCTGATGCGATCTGAATCTCCGGAATACTGATCGTTTCGAAATTTGCACTACGACCTCTCGTAGACGAGATCGAGCTCGGATCCCCTCCATGTGAACCTTGGCACCGAGTGTCTTCTCGCCACACGCTCTCTCAGTGCGTGAACCACAAGGGGCACCGTGATCGTGGCATCTGAGAATACCTGCGCCATCCTCGCCTCTTTATCCACCTTCCCCCAGGATACAGCCTCGCTGAACGTGCATCCTGAGAGCCCCCCAAAGTGCGGCGTATCTGTGGTGTACTGTATCGCATAGGAGTGCCCGCCCCTGTAGGTCCCCATGAGCTCTGATATGACCTTCGTCTGCTGTATGAAGTTCTTGGGCACTCCGCCGCCTATGAAGACCACCCCGGTCTCTGCGGACTTCTCGGATATCTGCGTTATCTCGTCCACATCCCTTATCTGATCCACGATGACCCTGTGGCCGTTGCGCCAGGCTATGACCATACCTATCCCTATGGAGCTGTCAGAGAGAGCCGGTACAAATATCGGAACTCCAGCACGGTACGCAGCCCCGAGGATCGTCGTCTCCGGCAGATCCCTCCCCAGAAGCTCCATCATCTCCCTGGATGAGTATGTGATATCGGTCCTGAGGCTCATCACAAGATCTGATATGTACTTATCCGCCCTGTGCAGCTCGACCTCGGACACGAAGACATCAAAGATCCTGTCAATCTTGCATTCGTTCAGGTAAGCATCGTCAGCGCATGCACTCCCCCTGTAGTGCCTTATGCCAAGACCTTCACAGAGATCGTGGAAGAGGTTCGCGCCCGTGCTCACCAGACAGTCCACATATCTTCTGGATATGAGATATGCGATCATCTCCTGTAGCCCGGCGGGGACCATCGCACCTGCAAGTCCCAGAAATATCGTCACATCTCTGCTCAACATGTTCTCCCAGACGCGCAGGGACTGGCCGAGCTGCCCTGCCTGGAACCCCATACGGGCCATATCAGAAACCAGATCGCCTATGCTCCTGTCGACCACCGGAATCGTTGTTCTGTGCTGCATTTCTGACTCGGGATAGCTCATGGCACAATGGGAGGTATCTTAACATTTTTAAAGGTTGTCTCCCGGTCGACGGTCAGGATCCTGGAAGGATCAGGATGTTCGGAGAGGCTTCAGGATCGTGCCAGAACTTCGGTCCTGTACGATCATTGAGATGAGCAGCATCAGACCAGCCGGGATTCAGGAGGCGTTATGTCCGGGCACGCTTATTCCTGACAGAACATCCGGTTATTTGAGACCACGAAGCATAAATTCAACCGCATGGGTCATCGGTTAAGGGTTTTATGTACATATATTGATCATGAAATTTGACAAATTGAGATCTCCCCATCGTGGAGAGTCTGATTAAAATCGACCACCTGTGGACTTGAGTCCTGATAGCAGTACTGAGTGGGGATAAGACTATTAAGTCCAATTCTACACATGTTGATCTTAACCGATGACGCATAAATTCAACCGTATATGTAATCACGGGATCCCAGAGATATGTTGAGGGAAGCATGGGAATACCACGAACCAGAACTTCAACCGTATCTGTACTCACGGCACGCATCCAGGAAGACATCTGGGAAGCCCCTGTATGATGCGGAATGGATGTGCGAGTAGCTTGCGATCATTCTTCCATCAACAATTCCATCCATGCCGCTGGATATGCCGGTGCCGCGGTTCAGCTTTATGGCGTAGCTCACATCGCCATCCACCACGAGCTCAGAGTGGTGAAACTCGTGGCCCATGAACTCATCCCCACTCCTGCCGATGCATGTGTCGGTGACGAAGGCGCCGCTCACGTAGCTCACGATCCTCCTGCTGCCCCTTCGCGCGAGTGCTGGAACCACTCCGACCATCTGATATGAGTTCTGATTTGATACCCCTCCATCCTGGGGCCACTCCAGCTCCCTGCACATGTACATCAGGCCACCGCACTCTGCGTACACAGGCATGCCATCGGCCTGCGCATCTCTTATGGAGCTCATCATCGAGCGGTTCCTCGAGAGATCCTCTGCATACAGCTCCGGGTACCCGCCGCCTATGTACAGGCCATCCACATTCGGGATCCCGGAGTCGCGTATCGGGCTGAACGGCACGACCTCAGCGCCCGCAAGCTCGATCAGCTCCAGGTTGTCTCTGTAGTAGAAGTTGAATGCCTCATCCTGCGCAACGCCCACTTTCAGGCCGGCACCGCGCTCGTTTCTGAGATAGAGATCAGGCTCCGCCTCCTGGAGATCCTCTGCCTCCTCAGCCATCTCGATCAATCTATTTATGTCAAGACTCATCTCGACGATCTCTCTTATCCTGGCGACCCTCTCATCGAATCCATGATGTCTCAGTCTCCCCTCTGTCACAGGAACCAATCCAAGATGACGCATTGCGAGGTGCATATCATCGTTTCTCTGGATGGAGCCCACGACCGGAACTCCAGCGTAGTGCTCGATCTCCCTTGTCGCTTTATCAGCATGCCTCTCTCCACCGAGCTTGTTCAGTATGACTCCCCTGATCTGGACATCCCTATCGTAGTCCATGTAGCCCTTCACAAGAGCGGCTGCGCTCCTTGTTATCGATCTCGCATCCACAACCAGGATCACGGGCGCGCGGAGCATCTTCGCGATCTGCGCTGTGGAGCCAGCGTCTCCCTCGTATCCCTCGTAGAGGCCGCGAACCCCCTCGATCACAGCAATATCAGCATTTCTGGCTGCATGACTGAATATCTCCAGCACCCTGCTCTCGCTCATCAGATAACCATCGAGGTTCCTGCAGAACCGTCCTGTGATCCATGTGTGGTAGCTCGGATCTATGTAGTCCATGGCAACCTTGAATGCCTGCACCTTCAGGCCCCTGCGAACAAGCGCTGAGAGCAGTCCTGCGACTATCGTGGTCTTGCCGCTTGAGCTTCTGTCCCCGGATATGACAATTCTCGGAATGTGCATGCTCTCACCTCCACGAGAGTTTGAGAGATCATCTCCTCCTGGGGAGTGGTTCACATCCTCGTTATCTCACGCAGCCTATCGTCGTCGAGCGGCTCTGGCACCGATGCATCGCTGCAGCTGAGAACATGCTCTGCCAGGGCGCGATAAACACCTGCAATGCTGCTCTCAGGCTCGCCCTCTATCACAGTGACGCCTCTCCGCTCGCACCTCTGGACCACCGGATCTTTTGGTATGAACGCGACCATCCTGCTCCCTATCGCCCTGGCAAACTCATCGACGATCTCCCTCTCGCCTTCGACCACTCTGGAGTTGCAGACAACACCCCCCAGCTTTGCTCCCAGCCGCTTCAGGCCCCTGCATATGTTGTTTGCCGCGTACACAGGCATGTACTCTCCGGATGTTATAATGTACGCCTCAGTCACAAGACCCTTTCTTATGGGGGCTGAGAATCCGCCACATACGATATCCCCAGGGACGTCGTACAGCACAAGATCGACCTCATCCATTATCCTGGAGACCTTCCTGAGGAAATCTATTGCCACAATTATTCCCCTTCCTGCGCATCCGACGCCCGGCTCAGGGCCGCCGACCTCTATGCATCTCACTCCCCTGTACCCTGTGAAGACGACATCCTCCTCACGGATCTCCTTCCCCTCCCTGATCATGTCCATCATTGTGGGAATTCTTCTTCCGATGAGATTGATCGAGGAGTCGCTCTTCGGATCGCATCCGACGACCAGGACCCGAACCCCGCGGTCGGCGCATGCAGCAGCCACGTTTGATGCTATGCAGGACTTTCCGATACCTCCCTTGCCGTAGATGGCAACATGCTTAATAGGTGACATGACAGACTCCGCTTAGCTCATGGAGAGGTAGATATAAGGAGTTATCCAGAGGTCTGGCAAATGGGATCATCGAGACACATTGGCCTTGTTATCAGCATCACGCTGCTCACGATAGGAGTATCTGCTGGTCAGATTCCATCTGAGATCGCCGAGATCAGGGGCCATGTTGCAACCGCAGAGGGAGTGTGGAACGCAGAGGATTTCGGATGGTTCGTCTACGACCTGAATGAGGGCATGGGGAGCGAATCCCTTTACATCACCCCCTCAGGAAGAACGATCGAGGAAGGGAGGCTGATATACTCGTGCCGCGCTGTGGCGAAGCGCTTCGAGTACGAAAACTGGGGAGAGTACCTCTGGATAGGGTTCCTGGGGAAGCGGTACCTCGCAGGGTATCCTGAGGGGCCGGTCACAGAGGAGATAAGCTCCCTGGAGAAGGGAGAGCTCCGCGAGATTCTGATAGATTCAGATGATCGCTACACGATTTCATCTGAGAAGCCCCTGATTCTGGGTGATGGTTACAGTGTGGCGCTGAGCAGCGTCTCGGATGACGGAATAAAGGCGTTCATAGAGCTGCTCAGGGACGGCTCAAAGGTGGATCGCGCGGTCGTCGAGGAGGGCAGCACGTATGTCTGGAAGCACCCGGAGAGCGACATCCCTCTGATAATGCTTCACATCCGCTCGGGAATGCACGGCAGAGATGAGGACAGGGTGGACATCGACGGTCTGTTCCAGGTCAGCACCTCCCCGGCTGTGGTCCTCACAGACAGCACCAGGGTGGGACTGCTGAAGGTGAATGATATATCCGGGGATCGCATTGAGCTCAGGAACAGCGATGATATCGCCCTCAGCCCCGACAGTCTTGTCCAAATCGCCGGAGGGCTCGCGCTCAGGGTGATGGACAGCCCCACCCTGAGATACTATCCGGTCGGCATCTACACAGAGTACGGGAGGTACATGATAAGAGGGGCTGTCTTCCATGAAGGCGATCTGAGGGTTCAGAAAATCATCGAGGACATCCCTGCTTATGTCAATGCTGTATGGGATTACAGGAACTACGCCGGATTCTACTTTGACGACAAGGACATGATCGGAAGCGAGACGTTCGTCATGAACAGCAGCTCCAGGCGGGTCATCCCGAGGTTCGGGCCGATAGTGCCTGTGGAGATGAACGGAACCCGGGTCGGCTCCATGAGGGGGATGCTGTACTACACGTACATCCAGCCGAAACGCTTCGAGCGCGAGTCGTGGGGAGAGTATTACGTCCTGAGCCTGTTCGGAGAGCTCTGGTTTGCAGGATATGGCAGAAACACGAGCTCCGAGATCGGAGATAAGAGCATGTTCGACTACGAGCGCCTCGGCAGGGTTCTGATAGACACTGACGCTCAGGACATAGCAACATCCGGGAACATATACTTCTTCAGAGACGGGTACTCGCTTCTAATAAGAGACGTGGGAAAGGACAGGATCTTCGTGAGCCTTCTCAAGAACAACAGGATCGTGGACAACAGCACCATCAACTCGAACTCGACGTATGTTTACAAGAAGGACGTGTTCGATATCAAGGATCTCCCGGTGCTTGCGGTTCATGTCGGAGAGATATTCAGGGATGGGGAGAGACAGATCGCGGTCATAGATGGCGTCTTCCAGATCTCCGATCAGATCTACCTCCCGATCGAGGGCGGCTCCAAGATAGGCGACATGGTGATCTTCACCACTCCAAAGGGCATTTACATGGTGAATGACGAGTCGAAGTCGCTGGGGAAGGGATCGTCTGTCGAGATCTGGCCGGAGTATCCGGGTGTGACAAGGGGCCTGTATCTCGCGGTTGCGGACAACGATACGCTCAGATACTTCCCATACACAGTGGCGTACGTCGTCCCCATGCCGAGGATAATCCAGCTCGGAGTTCCGCCTGATGCAGCACCGCCTGTCGCATTCAACGCCACAGTGAAGGCCGGAGAGATGAGAGGCATGCTCGCAGAGGTCATAGACCCTCTCGGAAGGACCGTGTCGCTTAAGGAGATACCCATGGGCAGGGGTTCAGGAGATACCTGGAGGTTTGAGTGGACCTGGAACGGCACTGTGCCTGTGATGAATGACATGGTTGTGCCGGATGCAGACATCGCCCCGACGAATGCCATTCTTTACATCAACGATTCCCATTCCGCGAACGTGGGCGTCCTATTCGACCAGGCCGGCAGGATTGAGAGGATCCTCGGAGCCGATGGGAGGATCTACTACTCCAGGGGCCAGAGCATGTCATTTGCTTCCGGGAGCAGGCTCGCGTTCTTCCTGTGGAACAACAGCACGGTCGTCGGCCAGAGAAACCAGACGCTGGTTGGTGACATAAACGCGCTGGAGCCACATATCGAGCGGGTTCCGGCAGCTCCAGGCAGATACACGCTCCAGCTCAGGGTCCAGAACATCATGGGCGAGACGGTGACGAGGTCCACGTTCAACCTCTCATCCCCTATTTACGGCACCCTTCCCCGGTTATCCCCTGCGCAGGGAAATAGGAGCAGTGTTGATTCAAATGACAGCATGAGCTCGGATCTCCATGGTGAGGAGAAGAGCGACGCAAAAAAGAGCAGGACAGCATCTCCAGGGGCTGGAGCTGCTGCATTTATGGTGGCCATCATCTCATCAGCTCTGATGAGAATGCGTGGAGGCCTCAGACGAACTTAGGCCGCTCGGAGAGCCTCACCGGCAGTGGCAGCCTCCTCCAGGGCTTGCCTGTGGTCTCGCTCTGAAGTCTGGCGCGGAGCTCCTCAACGCTCATCCTGATCTTCTGGTTTCCGGATGCTGAGCCCTCTCTCACGGTCACTGTCAGAAGCCCTGTGGAGAGCTCATCGTCTCCTATGACAGCAACGTAGGGTATCCACTCTCTGCCAGCGTCCCTGATCTTCTTCCCCACAGTCTCATCCCTGTCGTCCACATCGACCCTGAAGTTCAGCTGTTCAGCGACCTCCATCGCTCTGGCGTGATGACGCTCCGCCACGGGTATGATGCGAACCTGGGTTGGCGAGAGCCAGGTGGGAAGCATGGGGACGCCGCCGTTTGCAGCGATCATCGCCTGCTTCTCGAGAAGCGCGTACATCAGACGCTCTATCGCGCCTGATGGAGAGCAGTGGAGGAGTATCGGTCTCTGTCTGTTTCCGTCTGCATCAACGTAGCCGATATCGTACCTCTCTGCGTTCTCGACATCGATCTGCACCGTTGACAGAGCGCTCGCCTTGTCGAGCGCGTCCACGAAGTTGAACTCGAACTTGAGCACGAAGTAGAAGAAGCGCTCGTCCCACATCTCTATGAGCACTGGCTTGTCCACGATATCGACGAGCCCCTCTATGAACGCCCTGTTGTTCTCATAGAAATCCTTCGTGAACCTTATCGCGACCTCATAATCCTTCAGATCCAGACCTGCATCCCTGAGCACTGATATGCTGGCCTCGTACTGCTTCCTGAACTCCTCCATCGCGGAGCTCATATCCCTGCAGAACGTGTGCATATCGGGCATTGTGAATGCCCTCAGCCTGCGGAGCCCGACGAGCTCGCCGCGCTGCTCCCGCCTGAAGCTGTAGCGTGTGAGCTCGAACATCCTTAGCGGCAGTGACCTGTAGGAGACGGTCATATCATGCCCCATCAGGAACTGGCCGAAGCAGGCGGCAAATCTGAGAAAGAGGTGCTTCTTGTCAGCCTCTATTGTGTACTGCCTTGCCGGGAACCTGTCCAGGTACTTCTTCAGCGTTGGGTGGTCCATGTCGTACATCACCGGCGTCTCGACCTCCATCGCGCCCATCTCGAGCGCCCTGTCGGTGACGTAGCTCTCCAGGAGCGATTTCACAAGGCGGCCCTTCGGATAGTACCTCATGTTTCCAGGATCTGAGCCTGGCTCATAGTCCACGAGCTCCAGACGCCGCATGAGCTCAACATGTGGCGGGATCCTGTCGACCGCCCGGCTCTTCTCTATCTCGTATCTCACAAACTTCTCGAGCCGCTCGTGCCCGCTGAAATCAAACTCCTCCGGAGGGACCATCTCACCGCCCTTCTTCATGATGCGCCAGTGCGATATCGCCTTCGCCTCGGATTTTAGGGCCTGGGAGACGACCTCTCCCTCGCCGAGCCTTATCGATCTTGATAGCTCTGAGAGCGGATGCCCCTTGCATCTTATCGTGAATGATTTGTACCATCCGAAGGGGGCGCGTGCGACCTCGAAGCTGCTCTTCAGCGCAGATTCGAGATCCCTGAGAACGCGCACAGCCGTCTCCGGCGAGGAGAGAGCTGGGCTCAGATGTGCATAGGGGTAGAGCATTATCCTCTCCGCATTGACCCTCTTTGCCACATCCCCGATCTCTCCGGCAGCCTGTGCCACAACAGCATCTGGGTCGTCCTCATCGAACTTCTCAACCGCGATGAATGCGCAGAGTGCCTCCTCAAGCCTGCCCGACTTCGCCTCCTCAGGCACCTCCTCTGCGAACTTTGTTGGCTTCTTCGCCTCGAACTCTATGAAGTCTGAATGTATCAGAAGTAATTGCAATAGTATCACCCGATACGGATGGGAGGATGGCCTGTCACTAAGTAAACCTTTCGATGGCCATGCAAGATCACGCCCACGCGGCAGCACACAAAGGTGTGGCTCCGCGCTGTGTTCACCACATCCCGAATGTATATGGTCAACGCCAGAGTGGTATCATGATTTTGAAACCCTGCAAACCGCCGGGCACGTAAGGTCAAAGTCTTGGGATCCACCACACAGAGAGGCGATCGAAAAACTATATCTAGCCTGGAATTGACTGTATTTACTCTGGATCTCGTGGCCGGAGATCGCAGGACAGCAGTCGTCCCGGGTTGAGTGACTTCATGCGGAGCCCGCTCATATGCGGACTTGTCTGTGAGAAAGGGTCCCTCGTTCCGGGACGCAAAAACGGGCGCGAGAGAGGAAGGGCGGCTGCCGCTGGCCGGCATCGGCCGGTGTGGAAAGTCCCCCCACCTCTGGACACACAGGCATCGCGATGATGCGGGGCGAGAGCTCCGGCTCTGGCACAGAAACGGGACTGCGCCGTGATAATGCGATGATGCCGAAAGGCGGAGGTCTCACGGAATGCAGCTGAAACGGCGAAACCCTGTGGGTGCAAGCCAAAATAGGGCAGCTCTGGGGGTGTCCAGCCCCTTGCCCGGGTATGGCGCTAAGCTGAATGCCGCCGAAACAGAAGGGGGCTTACTCTCCTGACTCGCGCCCAATTCTCATTGCGGCTCTTGCGACGAGCCTTGCAACCCTTACAGGCTCAGGTATTCTTCCCTCAAGTGTGAATCTGTTCAGCACAGACCTGGCCTCTTTCAGAGACAGGCCATGTGCTCTCACAAAAAGGTCGTATCCTGTTTTAAGCCTGAGAGCGCTCCGCTCGCCCAGCGCCCTGTATCTCCTGAGCCGCTCAGCATCTCCAGGGAAGTACTCCTCTATGTACCTCTCAAGCCCCTCGGACTCCTCATATGTGACACTGATCACCGGCAGGCCGGTCTCTCTCTGTATCCTCTCCGGGTCTATAATGTTGAACCAGCTGACCACATTTCCGCTCAGCATTAGAATATTGATATCTTCTCTGTTGAGCTTTCTGTATATCGAGAGCACCCCTTCAGTCGCGTCCATCCCGCCCACGGTGATCTCCGCAAGCGCGACGCCGTCGATGCGCAGATCACCGCGCATCACAATGCCTGACAGCTTGGACACAGGGTCGGAACGCACGAAGCTCTCTGCGATCCCCAGCACCCTTATCCCGGGCTTGTTGACGCGTATGGCCCTCTCGCCACCGTGAGGATATGAATCTCCTTCGCTTCGGCTCTCCGGCATGCATATAGAGCGCTGACCCATCTCGCAATCCCATGAGGTCTTCCGGCCATGCAGATCGCAGTCGAGATCCCCATTGTTCTGGCTCATCCGATTCCTCCACACAGGCGGCCATCGAATCGCGTGTTCTCATAAATTTCATCTCTGCGAGCAGAAATAATTCTCGCTCCAGCCAGAGACTGGCTCAAAATAGCTGTTTCAAAAGAGCCAGACGCCTCGATGGTTCGGACGTGCTTATGATGCCAAGATCGACTCGCTTGATGAAGTCGACTGATGATGCCGGTTTTGAGATGGCTTCACAGAAACCTCGAGGGAGATGCACTGAGATAAAAATGAGTCTGAGCCCAGCTCACTCATAAAGCCAGGGCTCATCGATGCGTCTGTACTCGAATATCTCCGAGTCGCTGAAGTGGAGGGCTATCTCGCGGGCTGCAGACTCCGGAGAGTCCGAGCCGTGAATCACGTTGCGACCGGTCTCTATTCCGAAGTCTCCCCTGATCGTGCCGGGAGCCGCCTCGGCAGGGTTGGTCGCGCCGTTCATCTTCCTCATGGCAGATATAACGCCCTTCCCCTCGACGACCATCTGCACAGACGGGCCGGAGGTTATGAAATCGACGAGGTCTCTGTAGAAGGGCTTTCCCGCGTGCTCTGCGTAGTGCTTCTCAGCACGCGCCCGGTCCATGACCGACAGGCGCATCGCCACTATCTTGAAGCCCTTATCCTCGATCCGCTGGATTATCCTGCCAACAAGCCCTCTCTGCACGCCATCCGGCTTGATCATGACAAATGTGCGCTCCAGCCTCTATGCCCCCTTTCGAGCCCACTTTATCTTTCTGGGCACGCGGCCAAGCTTCATGTTCTTCTCACACTTGGACGAGCAGAAGTAATACACAGTCCCATCCTTCTTTGCGTACAGCTTCCCCGTGCCAGGAGTGATCCTGCTGTTGCAGAATGAGCATTTTCTCTCTTCCATGGGGATCACCTGCCTGTCAGCTTCTTGGCCTCGCGCGCGGTCTCCAGAAGCATCAGGACGTCGCCAACCCTCACAGGCCCCATGCAGTTCCTGGTTATGATCCTGCCCTTGTTCGAGCCCTCCAGTATCCTGCACTTGATCTGGGTGGCCTCTCCATGCATTCCGGTGACCCCGATGACCTCTATGACCTCAGCGGGGACGCCGTTCTCCTCAGCCACTATTTATCACCTACTTCAGAGCCTGGAGTTTCTGGATTATCTCCTCCAACAGCTCCTTTCCCTTTCCCGGCTCTATTATCGCCGCTGCCGCACTCTTCACGCTCAGACCGGCAGCCGCCCCCACGTCACTCTGCTTCTTAACGTACACGTAGGGGGTGTTCTTCTCCTCGCAGAGCGGGGGCAGGTGCGCCACTATCTCTGGCGGCTCCACGTCCTCTCCGATTATCACGAGCTTCGCAACCCCTCGCTCCACGGCCTTTGTAGCTTCATTCGTTCCCTTCTTTATCCTTCCGGTATCTCGAGCCAGCTCAAGCGCCTCAAGCGACTTGGATGCCAGCTCAGGTGGAACATCAAACCTCACATATATCGGTCTAGCCATATCACACATCTCCTTCAGGGCAGCAGCCCATCATCATTCATCGTGGAAAATTGCCTCACTCGAATGAACAGATCCAGCTACATCTCCGTATCTAAAAAGCTTACGCTGTCAGGGCGCGAGCAGATCTGCGATCACGCCCTTCAGCTCCTCTGGTGATACAGTTCCGTCAAGTCGCAAAATGCTGCCATCGCGCGAGATGCTCATCTTGTATTTGGTGGCGAGCGTCTGTATCCTTGTCAGCGTGTTCCCCTGGGGAGACATGA
Organism: Methanothrix sp.; assembly: GCA_029907715.1. Taxonomy (NCBI): domain Archaea; kingdom Methanobacteriati; phylum Methanobacteriota; class Methanomicrobia; order Methanotrichales; family Methanotrichaceae; genus Methanothrix; species Methanothrix sp. The sequence goes on along the minus strand of JARYLI010000010.1, from coordinate 15,491 downwards.
ACCTGCAGCTCACATAAATGCCGTTCTCCCTCTGGGAGATGCCTGCGTAGAACTCATCGTACCCGCCGCCTAGCGGGGCGTTCTCGACGCCACCGACGCCTGCGATCTGAAGATCCGCTACCTCATCGTACGCCAGGGTCAGTCGATCCGTCGGAAATCCGCCAAGGATCACGTCGAGGATCTGCTTCAGTGCGCTCTCAGGGCCGAACAGCGTCGGCCTCCCGAAAACCCTTCCCAGATCCCCGGTCGCCGGTATGATCATGAAATCGCTGTAGGGTATCACAAGCCCCTGGTAGTTGTAGCTGAATGGCATGACCCAGTGGAACTCAGCCCACGTGTTGTTGAAGAATACCGATGCCCCTCGCTTGATCTCTGTGGGGTACATCTTATCTCTGTAGATCAGCCCTGCAGCAGGTGGATAGATCTCGGGAATCACAGAGGCTGCAGCATCTGTTATGTTCTGAGATGCCTCGAGATCGATCCAGTATGCGAATGTTGTGCTCTCAGGGCACATCTCAAGCAGGTCCTGCATGCTGGAGAAGCTCATGTCCACCAGATTTCCCCTGACTCCGAAGGCGGAGAGCGGTGCGGTCTCAACCGATTCAGGCCCAGACCGGGTCTCCACATCACCGCTCCGCAGAACAAACCCCGCAAACGCGGAGAGCACCATCACAGCGCCCACGAATATCGCAAATGCCTTGGCAAACTCCTTCTGATTCATTCAGCCCCCAGTACCCGGCGATGTTATTTAATCTTTGGGATATTATCGAGGAGGCGGTGTTCCGGACGATGCAAAAGAGATAACTACAATCACATCAGAGTGAATTCCATGAGAATACTGGGAGTCTGTCTTCTGCTCCTTGCGCTGCTCTTTATCACTTCTGTAAGTGCGCAGGTTGAGTATGCACCCGGCGAGAGAAGGGCGGAGGCGCTCTTCAATATGGGCATTGGACGGCCCTGGCTCATAAGTGAGCATGCCCCTTGGCTCTACGGATGCACCACGATGCCGGCCCGCGGCTTCAGCTACAGATTCTATGATCCATCTGGAGGGCTGGCTGCAGAGTATCGCGACAGTAGGTACAGCTCTTTGAAGAGCATCTCTCTCCGGGAGGGGACTGTTCTGGGATATGTTACGGTAGATAGCGGCATGCTGAGCATGCTCGATGCCGACACCCAGAACCCAATTGGAGTGGTCAAAATCCACACAAGGAGAGGCGCATATCCTGTAATCGCCATGGTGGACAGGGACGGATATCTGAGAGGGATTTACATAGATCTGCGTTATTCATGAGCCATCTGACCGGCAAGGAGTGACGCTTTGCGCGTCATTCTCTCGATTTACATAGATCTGTATTCATGAGCCATCTGAGCCTCATACACAACATCATACACATTGCCAAGCTCATACACATTGCCAAGCCGTCCGGCAGGCCTGCATCTGATAATGAACATTCAGGCTCAGAGCCTGGGGAGCTCTGAGCATCCTCCATGCGGACACACGAGATCGGAGTTATTGAGCGGCGCTTTGCGCTGGCCATGATCCTCACGGTATCCATACTGATAGCGGAGCTTGCAGGGAGCTGGTGGACCGGCAGCCTGGCGCTGCTCTCGGATGCTGCGCACGTATTCCTCGACCTCTTCGCGCTTGGTCTGAGCTGGTTCGCGATCAGGATCTCAGCGCTTCCAGCCAGCGAGCGGTACAGCTACGGCTTCCACCGCTTCGAGGTTGTTGCGGCGCTTGCCAACGGGCTCACCCTGGGGTTCGTGGCCCTGGTCATTCTCATCGAGGCGTACAGGAGGTTCATGGAGCCGGAGCCTGTGAAGGGTCTGGATCTGCTTCTCATCGCGAGCTTCGGCCTCATCGTGAACCTCTTCGTCGCATTCGTTCTGAGCAGGGACGGCCATGGGGAGGATCTGAACCTCAGATCCGCGATCCTTCACGTCCTTGGAGATGCTGCAGCATCTCTTGGCGTGATCGCAGCAGCTGTTGTGATCTGGAGGACCGGCTGGTACACCGCGGATTCGATCATCAGCGTGTTCATCTCTGTTCTGATATTTGCCGGCTCCTACAGGCTCCTCAAAGACTCGTTCCGCCTGATAATGGAGGGCGTCCCCGAGTGCATAAGAACCGATGAGGTCGTGAAACAGATCTCCACAGCGCCCGGGGTGATTCAGGTCCACGATCTTCACATATGGGGCGTATGCTCCTCGAACATCGTGCTAAGCGCACATGTTGTGGTCTCTCCGGAGTCAGACCATCAGAGGACGCTCAACGAGATACGGCAGCGGCTCAGGTCCATCTTCGGGATAGAGCACGCTACGATACAGCTCGAGAACGAGTACTGCGGCCAGGGCAGGGTTGCATCCCAGAAGCATGTGAACTGACGGCAGAGCCGCCATGATCAAATGCTCTCCTTTGAGTAAGAAGCACCCGCCGAACCAGTTCTCTGCAATCATCCTCGCTGGACGCACATTCCTGTACAGACCACAAAAAATGATCTTGGCTGCCCTGCATGGTAGAAGGCGTTGGTTCAGAGAGAAATCGCTATAAATAAGATGGACAACCGCTGATGGATGCTTGCGGATCTTCTCATCCCCTTTATCACCATCGCCATTGCGGAATTCGGTGATAAAACACAGCTCTCTGTTCTCCTGCTGTCCACCAGGACAGGCAGACATCTGACGCTGCTCACAGGAGTGATGTCGGCCTTTCTCATCGTCGACGGGTTCGCAATACTTCTCGGCGCATGGATAACAGAAGTCGTTCCTGCGAACATTCTGAAGATCATCTCTGCGGCGATCTTCCTGCTTTTCGGGATAACCACGCTGAGGGATCTCGATGGAGATGGAGAGGAGGGCAGGAGGTTTGATGACAGCCCGTTCCTGTCAGGCTTTCTGGTCATATTTCTGGCTGAGTGGGGGGATAAGACACAGATCGCATCCGCGATATTCGCCACACAGTACAACCCGTGGATGGTTCTCGGCGGCACCATGCTCGCCCTCTTCATGCTCTCACTGAGCGCCATATACCTTGGGAGGTTCATACTGAGGTACATAAAACGGCGGACAATCTCCCTGGCAGCGGGGCTGATCTTCGTGGCAATGGGCGTGTTGCTTCTCCTGCTTTAGCAGGGAACCCGTCAAATGCCAGATGCCATCGGCAGTTGATATTTGTGTACTGATAACTGAGAAACAGATGCACTACCTCTGTCGCCTTGATGCTGCAGCTTTAAGACGACCCTGCTCTCCAGGCAATCGTTGAGTCAGACGCATCCGCTGAGAGATCGATACGAAATCGGTATTTGCAGATTCGCAGGTGTGTTCATCATCCGAGACCGCGATCCACATCCTGCATTGATGGTGGAACAACCGGAAATCAGGCAGAGTGAATGCATCAATATGTATCGATGTCATCTGTGGTCTGAGTAATTGCAGTGATCGTGTGGATCTCATGTAGGTCCGAGATGAACACAAATCTTTTTTAATTTATGCGGATCATCAGGGCATGAGGTGTTTGGTTTGAAGCTCGTCTATGCAATGCTGATGCTTTTCCTGCTGCTGGGGTCGGCCTTTGCGGGCACCTTCACGGCAGGTCTCGATGCTGATACATATGTGGACAGAGACAGCCCGGATGAGACGTTCGGGGATGCGACCACGCTGTGGGTAGCATCACACGCAGGGGAGCCGGTGAAGATCGCATACATCGGATTCATCAATGCGTTTGGCAATCAGGGTATATCCTCCCCGGATCAGGTCTCCACGGCAACACTGAAACTGACGGTCTCAGAAGTGGAGAAAGCTGGTGTCATAAAGGTGTACTTTGTCCATGGATATATCAGCCCTGAGCTCACATGGGAGGATGCCCCTGAGGCTGTGGAGAATGTATCCGCAGAAATCGAGATCGACTCCCCTGGTGAGTACACACTTGATGCCACCGACATAGTCAAGGAGGCGGTGAGGACATGCACAGAGGGATGCCCCTACGGTCTGAAGATCGTCGCTGAAGGGGACGCGTCGATCGGTCTGGCCTCATCTGAGGCATCGAGAGGCTCAACAGAGCTCAAGTATGTCGCCGGAATGTAGCTCATTTGGAGCCACACCTTTTTTTTGTGGAAATACTGGAGTATTCCTATTAACCCCCCTTTTCACGATTTGCCCATGTCGCTAAGTAATTGTATAGATGCTGTTTTATATCAAAAAAAAACTGGTTCTTAGGAATTCTCACAGCATTCATCGGGCCGCGCACAGAATGCCTTTCAGATCATCCCAAAATTGCATCAATAATCGACAGGGGCAACATATCCGGGTTCGGGAACTGTGTATCGAGGGTCTCTGGCTGTTTGAGGATGTTCCGCCCTGATCTCGGGGCATCAGGCACACCCGGATGACGAGAGAAACCTCCAAATCATACCAGTATCATGATCTACTGTGATGTATTCCGCGATGGAGGTTTCTTATGCGGCTGATCTGCATAGCCGATGTTCATGATGCATCCTGTCGACTGGGGTTTCTGAAAGGATGCTCTGCGGATCTGATGGTGATAGCAGGAGATCTTCACGATGACGGGAGACCGGAGGATGCTGCATCAGTTCTTGATGAGCTCTCCCGCTTTCCGCAGATGAAGCTAATAGTCCCTGGCAACATGGATCCCAGGACATTTGCTGAGGATCTCTGGCGCAGCCACGGTCTCATACCGATCCACCGATCCTCATTTGTGCTGGGGAATGTGGGGTTTGTGGGCATGGGCGGCATGGTGGCGAGGAACCCAAGGAGGATTGGCGACCCGACAAGGTACTACCACAGCGATGAGGATCTCTACCGCACACTTACCGATCTGCTTCGACCCCTCCGCGATCTCGAGCGGCGGGTGGTGGTGGTGCATCAGCCGCCGAGAGGTGTGAGGGATCGTCTGTACAACGGAGAGCTGTCTGGAAGCGTTGGTCTGCGCCGGGTGATCGAGGAGCATCAGCCGGATCTGGTTATATGCGGCCACATCCACGAGGATCGGGGTGCCTCGAGGCTCGGAGATACGCTGGTGGTTAATGTTGGAGAGGCGCGCATGGGATACGCTGCTCTGATAGATCTTGATAGTCTGGCTGTGGAATGGCTGATGGCATAATAGATTCAGTATTTATAGGCGTATTACCATACCGCACTTCGAAGTGGGTGAGATGCCTGCCAGGGTTATGGATTTGATGAGCTATCCGGTGCTCACAGTGCCGCCGAATGCGAAGGTCATAGATGCGATAAGACTGATGGCCAGCGGGCCGAAGGGCTGCGTGATCGTCGCAGAGGGCGGGCTCCTGAAGGAGGTAAAGGGCATAGTCACAACAAGTCGCATATTCAAAAAGGTCTTTGCAGCCGGATTGGACCCTGAGAAGGTCTGCGTGGCAGACATAATGACGCCAGCTCCGCTTATCACGATCTCTCCAGAAGCCACAACCAGAGAGGCGGCTGAGCTCATGGTGCGCCACAACATACGCCGCCTCCCAGTGGTCCAGGACGGCGCGCTTGTCGGTATCATCACCAGCAAGGACCTCCTGCGGTGCGTGAAGTGATAAACGATAGCTATTTATGGTAAGGTGGAGACGCATACTCTTGCGCTTCTGCCATGCGCAGAGCTGGTGCGCGAGATGTGGCGTGATGATGCACTGCTGCCATGATTTCATCTGTGTCGAGGTAGCCTAGCCAGGTAGGGCGCAGGTTTGCTAAACCTGTTCCCCTTCGGGGATCGAGGGTTCGAATCCCTCCCTCGGCGCTAAATTTTAAAGTCGCAATGCAGGAGCCCTTCGGCCCAAGGTGGTAAGGGGCCACACTCTTATCAAACTGATAGCCTGCAGGAGAAGCACCAGCCTGCTATGCGCTCGTTTCGACTTATCTTCGACTGCGTCGAAGGCCCAGAGAGCGAACGGGTGCTTCCAGCAACCAGATTGAATTTCCTCCGGGTTGATAAGCAAGAGGGATTGAGCCACACCCCACACTCAGCCCACTACATACAGCCCACTAAGATCTCGGGCAGAGTATGAATTGGAGCACTTCCTGCAAAAGAATCAGCATCGTGCTGTACGATATCCTATCTGAGGGATGGCACCTCAAACATCCATTCTCATCATCGGCTCCTGCCTGCCGAATCCTCGCAGCCGGATCTCATCATCTGTGAGTATTAGATACGTGTTATCACCACCATCTGCGAGCGAGCCTGCGTTTGCGACCAGGAGATCCCCGTCCTTTCTGTAGATGGCAGCCTGGTGCGTATCTCCATAGATGAAACAATCGACCCTCCCTGGATGTCGCTCTCTGATGAACCTCAGGATGGCATCGTACTGAGACTCAACAGGGCTGTATCTCAGTGTCCTGAGCACTCCAGATCTCACCCTCTCAAATATGCCCGTGACCCTCCAGAGCGACTCCTCGATCTCCACAGCCTCCCCCAGATAGCAGGACCTGTAGATGCTCTCATATGCATATGCCATCATCCTCTCGAGATCCGCCGGGAGCACAGGCTCTCCCGATAGCCTGCGTATGCCCTCGAATATCTGCACAGGCAGCGATTTGATGCCATCCAGATGATGGCCGTGTGTGAAAAGAAGGCGTCTGCCCCCCATCACCATCTCATACGTGGGATAATGGAATGTCATCTTGAGTCCAGCAAGATTCATCGACCATCTCAGGTTGGGAAGGTAAACTGTGAACGGCTCGCCCCTCGCGGCCCTCTCGAGAAGAGAGAGCTCCTGGCGTATGATCGTCATGTGGTGATCGTGATTGCCCACCACATAGCTCACTCTCACGCCCAGCTCGTCCAGCCGCCTGAAGAAATAGCTGGCATCGCGAATGGCGCTCTCCATCCGGACCCTCCAGAGATCGAGGATATCGCCGAGAAGCACAACCTCATCGATGCCATCTCCGTACCTCCAGAGCTCCCATATGAGGTAATCAACATTATCGCGCCTTGAAAGAGCAGAGCATGTTGAGCCGAAATGTGTATCAGAGATCACAGCAACTGACATCAGAGTTACACCCCTTCAACTACCCCCACTTCAGTGTTAATACATAATTATGATTCAAACCCAGTAATACTTTAACTTATTGGTGATCCGCTGGGTATTTGCTCAATATCGTGAGCGTACTTGAGTTACCAATCAAGTGAAGCCGCTATGGCACAGTCGTTTATCTAGAAATCTGTCAAGAGGGCAATTTAGCGAGCATGTTCGTCGCCGGGAGACGCCCCGCACCCTCATGCATCTGATGAAGCGGATCTCTGCTCTCTCATGTGTAAGCCGTCTCCATTGGTCATCGGTTAAGGATTTTATGTAAATATATTGATCATGAAATTTGACAAATTGAGATCTCCCCATAGTGGAGAGTTTGATTCAAATCGACCGCCCTGTGGACTTGAGTCGTGATAGCAGTACTGAGGCGAAATATGACTATTAAGTCCAATTCTACACATGTCGATCTTAACCGGTGACGCATGGATCTATCTGTGGATGAATATTCCGTGGCGAGTTCAGGATCATGCCCGGACATCAGATTCCCTCAGCTGTGATATGACCCTTTCCGCAATCTTCGGGCCGAGGATCTCTGAAAGTGTGGTTTTATCAGCTGCTTTTAGATCCTCCAGGCTCCTGTAGCCTGCCTGGTAGAGCTTCCGCGCCCTGACCCTGCCTATGCCCTTGAGCTCCAGGAGTTGTAAGAGATCATCGCCTGCGCCGTAGTGTATCCTGAGCGCCAGCCTCTCGGCCAGATACGTGACTCCCAGATCCATATGCTTCGATATCCTGTGCAGAGCGCTCATGAGCCACTCCGCGGTCTCAGCTATCCTCATGACATCTCCCGGGCCGATGTTGTACCTGTCCGCGATCCTGTCCTCATGAACCTCATTTATCCAGTCCATGAGCATGGAGGCGGTCTTCACCTCTCTGAGGAGCCAGTCGAGATTCTCCTCGCTCCCGAGCTCTGATGAGTGCTCGGAGATGAAATCCTCGAGCCAGTTATCGCTCTGCTGAACGAACAGCAGCTCCATGTCAGGAGTCATCGTTATCACATGTATGAGCGTGAGCTCAGAGGGCCTGCGGACACCCCTGATTCCCTGGATCATCATCACGGCGCTCAGCGGATCCAGATACAGTCTGGATACAAGAGAGCCGAGGGGTGTTGGCCTTAGATCCTCCTCGATCATATCGCTCCTCACAAGAAACCCGAGAACAGAATCTATGGTCTCTCCCAGGTGCGATGGATCCTGCTGGCGGGCGTAGAATGTGGACGCCATGAGCCTGCTAAGGGAGTCGGTCGAATCCGCGAATCCGGAAGCAATTGCTGCAAGTACATGCGTGCGAAGCGCTCTCTCGCTGGCCAGCTTCGACCATATCTCCTCAGGCTCGCCCATTATGTAGCGATCCATGAGCTTGTGGAGCTCGTCCTCGCTTCTGGCCATGATGAGCGACTCACCATAGGGATCAAGTCCCGGCCTGCCAGCCCTTCCTGCCATCTGTCTGTACTCCATGACCGGAATCGGGCGGGTTCCGAGACCCGCTTCGTATCTCTTGTAACTCCTTATGAGAACCCTGCGCGCCGGTAAGTTCAGTCCGGCCGCGAGGGTGGGAGTGCATGCTATGACCTTTATGATATTCTGCCTGAACCCGAGCTCTATCAGTCGCCTCTGATCAGGAAGGAGACCCGCATGATGGAACGCTGCCCCATGCCTCAGGCATTTGGAGAGCCTCTTCGAGGTCTCTCCCTCGCCGCTCAGCCTCTCGGCAATCTCGATCGTCTCCCCGGATTCCGGGAGAACTCCGGCGAGCTTCTGAGCCATCGACTCAGCATTCCTCCTGGTGCTCTCGAATATCAGCATCTGGCCGCCCTGATCAACTGTATCCAGAACCAGGTTCAGCACAGGATCCCTGTTCCGGTTCTCGAGCTGTATCTCCCCATCCGGAAAGACCAGCCTGTCCTCCAGCAGCACACCCTCCCGGAGCCGTACGGGCCGCCAGTCGCTCGAGACGATCTCCCCTTTTATCCAGTCCGCGATCTCCCTTCCGTTGGCTATCGTCGCGCTGAGCCCGATCACCTGCATCTCAGGATTGAGATGCATGAGCTTCGTCATCGTCATCTCCAGCGTTGGCCCTCTGTTTGCTGAGTCCAGGAGGTGAATCTCGTCCACAACAAGAACGCCGATCCTGCGCACCCAGGAGGCTCCGTTCCGTATCAGAGAGTCCGCCTTCTCGGATGTCGCTATGATTATGTCGTTCCTGCCCAGTCGCTCGTCCCTTTTCTCAAAATCTCCGGTGCTGATCCCTATCCTCAGGCCGAGCCTGGAGAACCTGCTGAAGCTATCGAACTTCTCCGAGGCCAGAGCGCGCAGCGGGACTATGTAGAGAGCCCTTTTTCCTGAGAGCGCGCCCCTGAGCATCGCAAGCTCCGCGAGAAGCGTCTTTCCAGCTGCAGTCGGCACTGATATGATCATGTTCCTGCCGTCGAGAAGCCCGCGCTCTATCGCATCGGCCTGAGGCGGATACAGCTCCTCTATCCCCAGGGCCTCGTAAAGCTCTATGACGCTCTCAGGCAGCCATCTGGTCAGATCTCTGATCGTGAGCATGAATCCCCTTACCCTTATATACTAAACAGCGCTACTAGATGCGGCAGCATCTGGATCCTCCAGCATCTTCGGAGAGATATGAATGTACGCTGATCGGATAAAATCCCTTCCTCCCTATCTGTTCGCAGAGATCGATGGAATCAAGAGGAGAGCGAGAGAGAGGGGCGTTGACGTCATAGATCTGAGCGTGGGCGACCCGGACATCCCAACGCCTGAGCATATCGTTAGAGAGATGTGTGAGGCTGTGAAGAGACCTGCAAACCATCAGTACCCATCTTACGAGGGAAAGATCGAGTTCAGAGAGGCAGTGGCTGAGTGGTATAGAGATCTCTTCGGTGTTGAGCTGGATCCCTCCACCGAGATACTGACACTCATAGGATCGAAGGAGGGGCTCGCGCATGCTCCGCTGGCGTTCGTAAACCCCGGTGACAGGGTCCTTGTCCCGGATCCCGCGTATACAGTTTACAGCACCGCGGTGATGTTTGCTGGTGGCATCCCTGAGAGGATGCCTCTCCTTAAGAAGAACTCATTTCTCCCTGATCTCAGAAGCATAAGGGCGAGGCTGGAGGATGACCCGAACTGGAGGCCCAGGATGATCTTTCTGAACTATCCGAACAATCCGACCGGCGCGGTAGCTGGATCTGATTTCTTCCGGGAGCTTGTGGACCTCGCCCGTGAGTACGGGATTCTGGTGATGCACGACAACCCCTACTCTGAGATATACTTCGACGGGCGGCCTCCCAGCATACTCCAGGCGCCCGGAGCTAAGGATGTGGCTGTTGAGTTTCATTCGCTTTCCAAGACGTACAACATGACCGGCTGGCGCATAGGCATGGTCTCGGGAAGCTCCAGGATCATCGAGGGCATCGGCAGGGTCAAGTCGAACATAGACTCCGGTAACTTCGGCGCGGTCCAGGACGCGGGAATAGCTGCGCTCAGAAGCCCGTCGGAGATCGTTGATGGGTTGAGGTCTGTATACAGGGAGAGGATTGAGATCCTCTACTCAGCGCTCTCTGATATCGGACTTGAGCTCTCGAAGCCGAAGGCGACTTTCTACCTCTGGGCGTGGACCGGCGGGGACTCCAGGGAGTACGCCAAGATGCTTCTCGAGAGGACTGGGATAGTCGTGACACCTGGCGTTGGATTCGGCGAGCATGGCGAAGGTTACATAAGGCTCTCTGTGACCCAGCCGACAGAGAGGATAGAGATGGCGGCTGAAAGGCTGAGGAATCTCTGAGAGGAGGCTGTATGTTGCGTAAAGAGTATTCAGCGCATGAGATCGAGGCGAAGTGGCAGAAGATATGGGAGGAGGAGGGCGTATTTCACGCGGAGCCGGATTCGAGAAAGAAGTTCTTCCTGACGATACCATACCCATACCTGAACGGCAACCTTCACGCTGGACATACACGCACCTTTACGATAGGCGATGCCATAGCGCGTTACCACAGAATGCTGGGCGAGAACGTTCTCTTCCCGATGGCATTCCACGCGACAGGTACCCCGATAGTCGGGCTCAGCGAGCTGATCGCGAATCGTGATCCCCTGATATGGGATGTATACACCAGGCTGCACGGCATACCGGAGGAGGAGCTGGAGAAGCTCACAACTCCCGAGGCGATAGTCGATTACTTCAGGAAGCAGGCGAAGCTCGCCATGAGGAGCATAGGCTACTCCATAGACTGGAGGAGGGAGTTCACAACAACAGACCCAGCGTACAACAGGTTCATCGAGTGGCAGTTCGGAATACTCAGGGAGAAGGGATACGTCACCAAGGGCTCGCATCCTGTGAGATGGTGTCCCAACGATCAGAATCCCGTAGAGGATCACGATATACTGAGGGGAGAGGACGCGACGATACTTGACTTCACCCTGATAAAGTTCAGGATCGATGACAGGGTGCTCCCCTGTGCCACCCTCCGCCCTGAGACCGTCTTCGGAGTGACGAACCTCTGGGTTAATCCAGATGTCGTTCATTACGTGGCAAAGGTGAATGATGAGATATGGATAGTGAGCCCACAGGCGTATCACAAGCTCACATTCACTGACAGATCCGTTGAGAAGATCGGCGAGATCTCGGGGGAGGAGCTGATCGGGAAGAAGGCCAGGAATCCTGTAACCGGAGATGAGATCATCATCCTGCCAGCCACCTTCGTCGATCCCGACAGTGGCTCCGGAATAGTCATGTCCGTCCCCGCTCACGCGCCTCTGGATTACCTCGCGCTCAGGGATCTCTACGATGCGGATCTGAGCAGGTATGGCATAACAGAGGATATTCGCAATATAAAATTCATCTCCCTGATATCCGTGCCGGAGTATGGAGAGTTCCCGGCGGTGGATGCCGTTAACGAGCTGGGTGTGAAGGATCAGAACGATCCGAAAGCTGAGGAGGCGACGAAGCTCGTCTACCGCAGGGAGTTTCACAATGGCGTGCTGAAGGAGATCACCGGAAGATACGCCGGAACTCCGGTGCACAGGATAAAGGACGTCCTGCTCCAGGATCTCATAGATCAGGGTGTTGCAGAGATCTTTTACGAGTTCAGCGAGACTCCGGTTATCTGCAGGTGCGGGGCGAGATGTGTCGTCAAGATGGTCCGCGATCAGTGGTTCCTGGAGTACTCTGATCCCGTATGGAAGTCCAGGGTGCTGGAGTGTCTTGCCGGCATGCGGATCATTCCCGAGGATATGCGCGCGGAGTTCATCAACAAGATCGACTGGCTCAAGGACAAGGCGTGCGCAAGGCGAAAAGGTCTGGGGACCAGGCTTCCCTGGGACAGGGAGTGGCTGATCGAGTCGCTGGCTGACAGCACCATCTACATGGCTTTCTACATCCTGGCGAAGTATGTGAATGCGGGCATGAAGACAGACCGGCTGGTCCCGCAGTTCTTCGATCACATCTTCCTCGGAAAGGGCTCGCCTGAGGAGGTCGCAGCCCTCACAGGAGTGGACGTTGAGACTGTCAGACAGATACGCGAGGACTTCGAGTACTGGTATCCCGTGGATCTCAGAACCTCCGGAAAGGATCTGGTGGCAAACCACCTGCTCTTCTTCCTGTACCACCACGTGGCGATATTTCCGGAGAGCCTCTGGCCCAGGGCGATAGCCGTGAACGGGTTCGTCTCTCTGGAGGGCCAGAAGATGTCGAAGTCAAGAGGGCCGATACTCACGCTCAAGCAGGCTGTGGCAGAGAACGGAGCTGACGTCACCAGGCTGTACATACTTGCGAATGCAGAGTACACCCAGGATGCGGACTGGAGAAACGACGGCGCTCAGGCGACGCGCGGGCAGGTCGAGAGGTTCTACGCGCTCGCCAGGGAGATCATCGAGAGGAATGACATAGATGAGAGCGCGGAGCTGACACTGATCGACAGGTGGATGTTATCAAGACTGCAGCGCAGGATAATCGAGACGACAGATGCGCTGAACAACATCCAGACGAGAAGGGCGCTTCAGAGCGCGTTCTACCACATGCTCAACGATTTGAGGTGGTACGAGAGGAGAGGTGGAAGGAATCAGCTCCGCAGGATACTGAATGTGTGGGTCAGACTGATGGCACCGTTCACCCCTCACATCTGCGAGGAGATCTGGCAGAACATCGGCGAGGGATACGTCTCAAGGGCACCCTGGCCAGTTCCGGATACATCGCTCATAGATGAGCAGGCAGAGCGGGCAGAGGCCTACCTGGAGCAGACGCAGAGGGACATAGAGGAGATCATAAGGGTGACGAAGACAAAGCCCGGAAGGATCGTGCTTTACACAACCCCTGTATGGAAGAAGGAGATGCTCCGGCTGGCTCTTGAGGTCTCGAAGGGCGGGAGGCTTGACATGAGCGCTCTGATGAAATCCGCGATGAGCCATCCCGAGATCCAGAGCCACAAGAAGGATGCCCCAAAGTACGGTGGTAAGCTTGCGAAGTCGGCGCACGCGCTGAGCGGGGATGTGCTCGCACTGGACGAATTCGAGATTATTTCAAGGGAGAGGGTGTATCTCTCCCGGGCGTTCGGCTGCCCAGTTGAGGTCTACTCCGCGGACGATCCGCAGTACGACCCGAAGGGCAGGGCCCAGAATGCAGAGCCTGGAAGGCCTGCGATATACATAGAGTGACCGGCCGGCGGAGGCCGGGTCTCTTTTTCCATCGGCGCTCATCACCTCATAACAACTTATTTATTCTTGATTGACGATGTAAGTTTTGTATGAACATAGAATCCGTGCCGGGTGAGGAAGAGTGTTACAAGCTGTTGCGTGAGATGAGATGGCCTGCTTGCGCCAGATGTGTGTATTGTGGTTCTGAGCATGTTGTGAGGACCGGTAGATGGCGTGATACACCAAATCAGCGATACCACTGCAGGAGTTGCGATAAGTGGTTCAACGACAAGACAGGAACAATATTTCAGGATACGAGGTTGCCTTTACGGGTGTGGTTCTTCGTTGCGTTTATGTTGCAATTCAAGGTGAGCATTCTCGAGATCTCGAAGACAGTTGGTATCAATTACAAGAGTGCATACCATATGGTCAAGCTGTTGAGATCCACTGTCTATGGCAAAAACATCGGAGATAAGCTTCGTGGAGTCGTTGAGATGGATGAGGCATATGTCAAAGCAGGTTCAAAAGGCATGGAAGTAATAGAGAGAACCGAGGAAACGTGGCTTGAAAACAAAGGGAAGAGGCACTTACGACACGGATAAGGTTCAAGTCATAGCAATCGTTGAAAGAGGCGGCGGACTGAGCATTCGACCGCATCGTAACGTCAAAAGTAAAGTCGTGTTGAAGCGGTATCTGAGGGATGTTGACCCGGATACAATCGTCTACACCGACGACTACGTCAGCTATAACATTCTGCCAGATGATATGCATGAAAGTGTGAACCATTCTATCGGCGAGTACAGCAAGGGTGGTGGAGTGCATATCAACACTGTGGAGGCGGAATTCTCTATCTATCGACCATGGATGGCAACGTTCAGAGGCGTATCCAAGAAGAACCTCTATCTGTACACAGCACACTACCAGTTCATCAGGCTGAACCGCGAGATGAACCCTGTTGGCAGAATGCTCGCTATGGTGAAACTCTTGCGCATCCTCTGGCTGGACACAATGTTCTGCCATAAGTTCTTTATAAACTGAAGATGCAAGGTATAAGTCGCTAGATCGATAAACCGAAAACTTTATGATTAATTAGCATAATCATTTGTTATGAAATGTAGAACAGTTTTAATGGGTTTGGTTATTTGTCTTTTGTTTGTATCGTCTGCATATAGCGCAAGCCTTGCCTTCAAGAGTATACCACTTAGTTCAGATATTCTTGCTGTTGGCAACGAGGCTGGAAGGGTTAATTATTATACCTCACCGTTCAACCTTCCAAACAGGGTACCTAACACAGATGTTCTCCTTGTGTTAATGGCTTACGAGGTTAATGATGAATACAACTTCTTTACTCTCAATGTACCTGATAGTGAAAGACGTGTAATTAACGATGCCCATTACAGAGACGCGAGGGGTTCGAGATATTATGCAGGAAAGCTTCTTCCTTCTGGAGGTTCTTGGGCAACGCAGATAGTCCCTCTTAGGCAGAGTTTGCTGAGAACCCAGGGCAATATTCTTGGGATACACACGAGGACAGATAGCGGTAGTGCTAGTGGGAATACAGACGACATAAAGGTTACCAGAATGTACTTGATTTATTACGTGACCTGAGGTACCAAGGATGGACTGGGATGGATAATATCTGATATTTTTTATCTTGACATTGTCATCTCCTACTATTTAGAGGATGATGCGGCAGATCTTCGATGATGCGATTCTCTGGCAGAGACTCTTGCTTTATGCTGGCCTTTATGATTTCCAGGATTGTGCGATCATCGATCATTCTTCTCGGGATTATGACCTCGAGTATCTCCTTGAC